>JBEKOZ010000233.1:0-7318 GCA_049521275.1 Bryobacteraceae bacterium
GGGCTACCGCACGCCGCGGTTTGAGCAGCTTTCCTCAGAGATCATTCTCGCGAAGACCGCCGTAGCGTTGCACAATCTGGTGGCGAGTCCCAAGACGTTCGATATCACGCTTTTCGGTCTCGTTCATATGGTGCTTTTTCTGGTGGCCCTTGCCCGGCTGTTTTATGTTACGCAAGGCTTGGCGATGCCTTGGGTTATTTGGGCGCTCATGATTTTGGTGTTGACCGACACGGCCTACGTCGCATACTGGAATTCGTTATATACCGAGCCCGCGTCATGTATCTGGTTCTTGTTTCTGTTGGCGGAGAGCTTTACTTTCTGCACCAGCGAACGCATCACGCTCTGGTCCGTGGTCCGCTGGAACATTTTTGCCGTTCTTTGGATTACAGCAAAGATGCAGAATGTGCCCCTCTGCCTGCCTCTGGCTGCCTATAGTCTCGGGATCGCATGGCGTGCCCTCGACCGCAGGATTCAATGGGCAGCCATCGCCGGAGTGGTGGCCATGCTCGCGGCGGGAGCCATTATGTATCGCGCGCTCCGGCCAGCCCCGAGAGTGATGCCAGTCTACGGCTTGGTGTTCTATGGGATTCTGCCGGGGTCCCCTGATCCTCAATCGGACTTGATTGCCCTGGGCCTCAATCCGGACTACGCGCGATATTCAGGAACGCTCCCTTGGAGCCCAGACACCGGTGTCGCCGACGAAGCCCTGGTGAACGCGGTTCTGACGAAAGTTACGCCTCTCCGTGTGGCTGCATTCTACTTGAAGCGGCCTGCGCGCATGTGGCGGCATGTCAAACCGCTCCTTCCAACCTACCTTTCCTTGCGGCCGGAGTCGTGCGGCAACTTCGACATATCCGCCGGACGGCCTCCGGGGGCCAGAAGCTACGCAGTCGCCCTATGGAGCCGCTTCCATGATCGCGGCCTGGCGCGAATTGGCCCCTTGCTGCTTGCCTCGCTGGTACTGGCGATCGTCGGCGGGTGCCTGGCGCTGACCCTCAAGAGACTCCCTGTCGTTGTCCGGCGCTGGACGGAATTAGGAACGTGCTTGGCGGCCTGCTGCCTCACGGCTTTCCTGGTCGCCGCGTTCGGCGACGCAAATGATAACGCCAAACATCAGTTTCTTTTTAACCTGCTGCTGGACACATGCTTGGCATTTGGGCTTGTTGCCGCCCTTCAGCGCGCGAGCCCGCGTCTTGTGGCGCACGCACTCTTTGCGTGCCGCGTCGAGACTCGTCTCGACGCCTGCCCCCCTACGTTCAGGGGAGCGATCTCGACGAGCTTTCCCGCAGCCAGCGTGGGCCCGGCTAATACAGGTAAATCCAGCATTGACCCTTCCCGGCAGCCAGTGAAATGGGCGAAGCATACTCGTTTACCACAAAGTTGATCTGGCTGACACCGGCGACCTCGAAAGGAGCCGGACCGGCATACTGAACGGTGATCGGAGCGGATGTTGGGCCCAGCCAGAGAATCGGAAAGCCCTGCAACTCCCACGTCAACGTCACCGGCAGCACATTGGCCGGCAACGGAAGCCCTACGATGGCGCCGTCTGGCTGAGCCGGTGTGATTGGCCCTAGCCCGGTGGCATAGACCGTCACAATGCTTCCGATTGGCGCCGGGTGGGACGTGGAGTTGATGCTTCCATCCTGATTCACAACCAGCGTAGAACCGTTCAGCATGAAAACGCCTGGATGGGCGTCGACCGCCGTCCGCGTGATGCAGTTTGTGGTGGCCCCACTGTAACTGACGCAAATCTCCACCGTCTGGCCGCTCGTAATCGACCACGGGGCGATGGCGTTGATCTGGCCGTCCTGCACGTATAACAGCGGTCCCGGCGTCCCGTTAAAGGTCACTCGGACGCCGGCCAGCTCGGCCGGAAATCCAGTCTGCATGTTCACCGTCGGCGATGCGCCGGTCGCCGGTCCCAGTCCTTGTCCAAATAAGCTGACCATCTCGCCGCCCGAGATCGCCGTGCTGTCGTAATTGGCGGCATTGCCCACACACGCGAGTTGCACGGTCTGCGCATTCAGGTTCGGCGAGAACTGAATCAGAGCCAGCGAATTGCCGTCCGCTCTTGCCGCCGTCACATCGAGCACCTCTACCGATGAATTTGGGCCCATGGCCATCGCCGGCACGTACCCGGCGAAGCCCGCCTGCGGGGACGGGATATAGGTCGCCTGCAAGAGATTGCCGCTCGGATCGAGCACGGCCAGCGCGGAGTTCATGCCGGCGGAGCACGGCGTAATGCTGTTCTTCGCCTGGAAATTGGCGGCGACCGGCGACTCAATGAGGCCGTTCGGAAGACCGGAGGACAACATCACGTAGCTATCGCCCGCCCCGTCCAGTGCCACGGCAGCCGGCAGCGACGACCCAGGCAGATCTTGCGAGAATATCAGCCCGGTACCTTGGGCATTGAAGCGCGCGACCACGAAATCCGCGGCAGTGCTACCCCGGACGGCTATCGTCGCATTGTCCGCGGAGTCCACCGCGACACAGCAGGCTGCGGTGCCCGGGGTATATGTGGAATAAACCAGTGCCGTGCCGCTGGAATTCAGGCGCGTAAGGTACGGACCGCCCAAAGGGGAGCTCGAAAGGTAAGCGCCGGGTGTGGTGGGGTAGCCTCCCAGGTAGTCATTCCCGGTGACCAACGCGTCCCCGGCATTATCTACCGCAATCCCGACGGGCACGCCGCCGCCTAAATAGGTTGCGTAATCGAGCGAGCCATCGGCCTTGAGGCGCACTACCGCTCCGTTATAGGCATTGGCGTTGGTCGCGGTTGACTGATAGGCGCCAGGAGTCGCCTGCATGTTCAGAGACGGGACGCCGGTGATATATACACGTCCGCTCGAATCCACGACGATGCCGCCTAGCGTCTGCACGCTGATCGGAGTTTGATAAACCACCGTTGCGCCGTCTGTTCCCAACTTCTCCACGAAATAGTTGGACGTATCGGCATTCTCCGCCGCCAGGTACACATTTCCGGCCGCATCTACCGCCATGAGTGTCGCATAGAATGGCAGCGTGCTCTGGTAAACCACAGCTCCTGCCGGGTTCAATTTCACCAGATAGCTTTCCGACGTTGGAAAACCGATACTCCCGAGCCCGTAGACGCCGCCCTGCGCATCCGTCGCGACCGCCACGTTGGTAGCCAGAAGCGAACCGTTGCCGATCGGCTGGGAGAAATCCACGCCGAGCCGGAAGTTCTGCGCCGCCATGGCCGACGCAGCGCTGAGGAGAATGACTCGCCGAAACATGGTCCGACCTCTGCTGTAACCATCGTAACGCCTGCGCGCGCGCCCAAAACTCCCGGCTTTTCAAGCACCTCCCACTTCCACCCGAACTTCCCCCGTTTTCACCATGAGATAAACGATCAGAAAAGGAATCAAACATATGTCTACTCCGCACAGAGCCGAAATCAACCGGGCTAACGCCCAGCACTCCACCGGACCCAAGACCGAGGCCGGCAAAAAGCAATCTTCTTTGAACGCACTCCGCCACGGATTAACCGGCCAAATCGTAGTCATGCCCACGGAAGACTTGCACGCGTACCAGCTCCATCTGAAAGCCGTCACCGACGAATAACATCCCCCAGGCGCAACCGAATCCCATCTCGTACAAGCCCTGGCCGACGCCTCCTGGCGCCTGAACCGCGTAGCGGCGCTGGAAACCAATGTCCTCATCCTAGGCATCACCCGCGAATGCGACCCCATCGCCGGCGCCCTGGCCATCGCCTCAGCGCTGGAGAGCCAGTCGAAAGCGCTATCCAACCTGAGCATGCACAGCCAGCGCCTGTCCCGCCAATTCGAAAGAACTGTGGCGCAGCTCCGCGAGCTCCAGAAAACCCGCCGAGCCCAGGAGAAGCAGGACCTGAACGCCCTCCTGGACATTATGGAAATGTGTGAGTCCCAAGGAGAAACCTACAATCCCTCCGAGCATGGCTTCGTTTTTTCGCCGGCGCAAATCGACGCCGCCCAACGCACCCGCCGCCGCGAACTCCTGGCCGAGGAAGCCTACGAGCACCGCTGCGAATCAGCCTAGTTGCGTGCGTTTGTGGCGCACGCACTCGTGCGTGCCGCGTCGATACTCGTATCGACGCCGTGATGCTTCGCCCTCGTCCTCTCTGCCCCGAATTTAAACTATGATTAATCTTATGAAACGTGCCGTCTTCGTGTTGATCCTGGCCTCCATCGCCGTCGCCGCGCCCGCCCGCTCCGCCGACGCGCGACTGAACAAATCTTTCCGCAAACCCGTCCAGGCCGGCTGGATTTTCGTTCACCTCGAAGGCAAACCGTCCGAGATCGGATTCCAGCACGGATTCCTGCTCGCGCCCGAAATCCTGGACGCGCAGAAAGCCATCAAGCTGGCCCTCACGCACGAATCGAAGGACTGGAACTACTTCCGCAACGTCGCCGAGAAAGTCCTCTGGCCGCACATCGAACAGGAATATCGCGACGAACTCACTGGAATCGTCGCCGGCCTCAATGCCAAGAATGTGAAGCTGGACATCTGGGATGTGGTGACCGCCAACGCCTGGCTCGAACTCGATCCTTATTATGTGAAGTGGGCCGACAAAAACTCGATCAAATCCACAGCCGACCATTGCAGCGCCTTCGTCGCCACCGGCAGCTACACCAAGGACGGCAAACCCGTCATCGCCCACAATAACTGGACCGATTACATGACCGGCTCGCGCTGGAACATCATTTTCGACATCACTCCCGAGCGCGGCCAGCGCTTCATCATGGACGGAATGCCCGGCCTGATCCACTCCGCCGACGATTTCGGCATCAATGCCGCGGGCATCATGATCACGGAGACGACCATCACCGGCTTCATCGGCTTCGACCCCAACGGCATCCCCGAATTTGTCCGCGCCCGCAAGGCGATGCAATACGCCGCCTCGATCGACGACTTCGCGCGCGTCATGGAAGACGGAAATAACGGCGGCTATGCGAACGACTGGCTGGTGGCCGACCGCAACACGGGCGAGATCGCCAGCCTCGAACTCGGCCTCAAGCACGTGAACCTGTGGCGCACCAAGGACGGCTATTTCGCGGGTTCGAATTACCCCATCGACCCCGCGCTCGCCAAAGATGAAACCGATTTCAACCTGAACGATCCCAGCCTCAGCGCCAACGCGCGCCACCTCCGCTGGGACAATTTGCTGACCGAGAATAAAGGCCGCATCGACGTCGCTTTAGGCCAGAAATTCCTGGGCGACCATTACGATACGTTCGACAAAAAGATCGAACCCGGCGAGCGCACTCTGTGCGGCCACATCGAACTTTCCGCTCGCGGTTCCAAACCCTGGCAGCCCCCTTACGGCACGGCAGGCGCGGTGGAAAACAAGGTAGCCGACGCCACCATGGCCGCCGCCATGTCCTTCACTGCATCGATGGGCCACTCCTGCGGAATCGATTTCAAAGCCGCGAAGCACCTGAAAGCCCATCCCGAATTCGCCTGGGAAAAACCAGTGCTACGCGACCTCGATTCGCACCCATTCACCACGTTCACGGTGTCGAAGTGAACGCATCGAGGCCCAGCATCCGGCCTCCGCGCTCCTCGCCCGAACCCCAGCCGAGCGCCGTCATCCGCTGCGGATTCGCGCTGAACACAATTTGAAAACTGGACGGGTCATCTGGACCCGCCGGGGGTTTTCCCCTCATCGGCGACACCAGCGCCAGATATTTGAGGATAGTATAAATGTCCCCTTCATCCGGAAGGCTCACGTCGAATTCCTGCGTGCAAAACCGCACTTGCGAACCTCGCTCGGCCAGCCGGAACGCGAAGAACGCCGCGCAATCCACGGCCGCTTCGAACCACCCTTCCGTATCTGTATCAAGATCGAAGTAAATCACCACGCGATTATCGTGTTCCCGCGCGAACTCCCGCACCTGCAAATCGCCCGTATGCGCCGTCGCCTTCCAGTCCACGTGCCGCGCGCTTTCGAGCGCCTCATAAGGACGGATGCGATAAAAATCATGCCCCCGCCCCCGCTGCTGCGCGTCCATTTCCCCGCGCACGCCCGCCAGCAGCGCCTCGAACCCCGGCTGCGCATCCACGCACGGATACACCAGCAGATCATGCTGCGCCGTCACCATTTCTCTGCGCTCAGAAAATCCAAACGGGAACCGCGTCGAGAACTGAAACGTCCGCTCCCGCTGCGCGCCGCGCTTTGGAAAAAACAAATCCACCGGCTCCTCCAGCACCGCGCCGCCGGGAATCACCGGAAAGTACAGGATGGTGTCGAATCCGCTCTCCTTCGACCCCGCCAGGTGAATGCTGAACGATGGAATCAGCCTCTTCAGATTGCGGATCCGAATCCCCGCCCGCACCTTCCGGCGCGCCGAAATGTGCTCAGGTACCAGCAGATTGATGGCCAGCCCCGCGATTCCCAGCCGGCTGATGAATCCCGATACCAGCAGCGTCGACAGCATCGCCGCGAAAATCAGGAACAGCAAATTGTTCGCCGAAATGAACGCCCCCACGCCCACCACTCCCATCGCGACCGTGTACGCGACGCCCGTGCCCGTCACTTGCTGGCGCAATCCCTGCGTCCAGACCGCGCCAAACTTCCGCCACGCCCGGGCGAGCCACGAATCGTGCAGCGATTTCATGATGCCTTCAAACCGTGTATGCGTCCAATCGCATTTACCAATTTACGATACGGAATCTTCTCGACCGACTCGAACCCCAGCCACTCCCCGTCGCGCCAGCTCGATCCATGCCAGCGCGTCAAGATCGACAGGTGCTCCATATTGGGCGGACCTCCCGCGGGCAACGCGATGGTGAGCGCGCGCAGCCGGTGGTCCATCGATTCCCCCGCGCCCATCGTCCCGCCGAGCGGGAACCGCACTGCCTCCTGCCAGCGCCCTCCCAGCAGAAACAGCAGATCCACCGCGTCGACCTCCGGAGCTCTCACCACTGCCACGCCGTTTAACTTGTCGGCGGTCGACGTGTCAAAGCCGCTGGCCAGCTCCCCGCCCAGCCCCCGCACCTCGACAATTTTTTCGACCCGCAGATGAAGCCTCTCCGCCGCCTCGAACTGCATCTCCACGCTGGCCCGGTCGCGCGCCGCCTCCGCGGTCTCGAGCAGCGACGCGCCGCTGGTGCGCAAAAACTGTTCCACCCGCGCCGACTCGCTGCGATACTCCTCCATCGTGACCACTTCCTGACACGGCCGCAAGCACCGCGCCATCTCTCCGTAGATGCACCCCGGATGCCCGGGCGACGGCGCCAGATTCTCCTCGCAGCGCCGGATCTGAAACAGGTCCAGCAATTCGCCGTCGAACCGCTCCGCCGCCGCGCGGCTGGCAAAAGG
>JBEKOZ010000234.1:0-7316 GCA_049521275.1 Bryobacteraceae bacterium
GGCGCTGTGGTGCGATTTGCGGGTGGCGGCGCGGAATGCTACATTCGGGGTGTTTTGCAGGCGATTCGGAGTGCCGCTGATTGATTTGGGAACGGTGCGGCTGCCTCGGCTGATCGGCCAGAGCCGGGCGCTGGATTTGATCTTGACGGGTCGCGGAGTTTCGGGGGAAGAAGCTCTCGGCATGGGACTGGCAAACCGGCTGGCGGAGCCGGGGCTGGCGCTCGACGGGGCGATCGAATTGGCGCGGACGATCGCGGCGCATCCGCAGAGATGCATGCGCTCGGACAGATTGTCGGTTTATGAACAGTGGAGTCTCGGGTGGGACGATGCGGAGCAGAATGAGTTCCGGCTGGGCATGCAGGTGATCGGGAGCGGGGAATCGAAGCAGGGGGCTGCGCGGTTTGCGGGAGGGCAGGGAAGGCACGGCGCCACTGAGTGAAGTATGATGTTGGGAACGCGGTGACGAGGAGGCATGAATGGGCCAGATGATTAACGATTTCAGGTTCGGGATTCGGTCGCTCGCGCGCACCAAAGGGCTCGCCCTGACGGTGATCCTGACGCTCGCGCTGGGCATCGGCGCGAACGCCGCCATTTTCACGCTGGTTCGCGGCGTGCTGCTGCGGCCCCTGGTCAATCGCGACGAGGAACGCCTCATTTTTATCAGTCAAAGCGCGCCGGGAATCGGGGTGGAAAACGCGGCCTTTTCGGTGCCGGAACTCGAGGACCTGCGCGACGGCATCAAGAGCGTGACCAAGTTCGGCGACTTCTCCAGCATCGGCTTCACTATGGTCGGGCTGGGCGAGCCGCGCGAGGTTCGCGTCGGCGTAGTGGGCGGCACGTATTTCGATGTGATGGGGCTGCATCCGGTGCTGGGGCGGCTGCTGGACATGCGCGACGACGGGCCGGCCGCAGCGGGCGCCGCGGTGCTGACCTATCGATTCTGGACTACCTCCTTGAAAAGCGACCCGTCGGTGCTGGGTAAAGTTATCCGGCTCGGCCAGCGCGAGGCCACCGTGGTGGGTGTTCTGGAGCCGTCGATCCCGTACCCGACAGACACCGAGATTATCGCCAACGTGGTAACCAGTCCGCATCATTTGTCGGCCACCATGGTCACCGGACGGGTGCATCGGATGACCCAACTGTTCGGCCGCCTTGCTCCGGGCGCCGACCTCGAAACGGCGCGCGCCGAGCTGCGGACGGTTCACGCCGCTATGGTGAAGGCGCACCCGGAAGCCTACCCGGCGAAGGCGGATTTCCGCATCGACGCGGTGCGCCTGCGCGACCAGATTACGTCGAAGGCGCGGACGGTGCTGTGGGTGCTGATGGCCGCCTCGATCCTGGTGTTCGTGATCGCCTGCTCGAACGTGGCCAACCTGATTCTGGCGCGCACCATCCGCAGGGAGGGCGAGCTGGCGATCCGCGGGGCGATGGGCGCGAGTGCTTCGGCGCTGCGGCGCACGCTGCTGGCGGAGAGCCTGCTGCTATGCGTGGCGGGCGCGGCGCTGGGTGTGCTGAGCGCGGGCCCGATGGTGGCGATCCTGGCGCGCTACGCGTCGCGCTTCTCGGTGCGCGCCCTCGATCTGACAGTCGATTCGAGCATGCTGTGGATCGGCGCGGCCCTGGCGATGATCGCAGCGGTGCTGCTGGCCTACGTGCCCCGGCTGCCCTCGCCCGACGGCGTGCAGGGTTTCAACTTCGCCAGCTCCAGCCTGCGGATCACCGGCAGCTCCAACCGCCGGCTGCGCATTTTCGCGGTGACGCAGATCGCCGCGTCCTTCGTGCTGCTGGCGGGCGCGAGCATGCTGCTGAAGACGCTGATCGCGATGCAGGCGGCGCAGACGGGCATGGACACGCGGCACGTGCTGGCCATCAATGTACCGGTGATGTCGTACGGCAAAAAAAACGAGCAGGTGGTCAGCTTCTATGAACAGTCCATGGAACAGATCAAAGCCCTGCCGGGAGTGGACGGCGTCGCGGTGGGGACGGCGGTCCCGTGGCGCGATGCGGAGGTTTTCGGGCTGGCCTTTCAATTCTCGGTCGACGGCCGTGTTCGAGGCGCCGGCGAAGAGGACCCGCGCGCGAATCTGCGCATGATTTCGCCCGGCTTTTTCGCGGCCCTGGGTGTCCCGATGCTGGCGGGGCGCGACTTCAACGACAACGACCGGAGAAGCGGCGAACCGGTGGTGATCGTCAGCCAGAGCCTGGCCCAGCGCATGTTTCCCGGCCAGGACGCGGTGAACCGGCACGTTTACTGGACCGATCCGGTGATGAAGTTCATCGACATCAGCGAGAAGCCGCGGCGGATTATCGGCGTCGCGGCCGACGTGGACGACACACACGTGGTCCCCGGCGCGGCCGTCAATATCTATCATCCCTTCGGGCAGGAGGACCCCTTTATCGCCCGCCTGTTCATACACACGCGCGGCGGAGATCCCTACGCGCTGGTGACGCCGATCACGCGCATTATCAGGGACCGGTCCGTCGAGCAACCGGTGGAGCACGCGGCCACGCTCGAAGACATTCGCGCGGAGGTGCTGACGCCGGACCGGCTGAACACCGTGGTATTCGGCGGCTTCGCCACGGTCGCGCTGCTGATCGCGGTGGTGGGAGTGGCCGGAGTGCTGGCGTTCTCGGTATCTTCCAGGACGCGCGAGTTCGGAGTGCGCCTCGCAATGGGATCGCAGCCGCTGCACCTGCTGGCGGGGGTGGTGAAACAAGGGGTCCTGATGGCCGGGACGGGAGTGATCGCGGGAGCGCTCGGCGGTTACGCTCTGGCGAAGCTGGTGGGCAGCTATTTCCCGGAGATGCGGATGCCGGATGCGGCTCCCATCGTGGGATCGGTGGTGATCTTGCTGGCTGCTGCGGTGATCGCATCGGTGCTACCGGCGGCGCGGGCGGCGCGGGTCGATGTGATGCAGGCGCTGCGGTCGGAGTGATCGGGGGTCAGTCGCAAAAAGTAGTACGAGTACACCTGACTGACAAATCAATCGTGCTAAGTTGAGGGCAGCGTACAGTAGCCTTCCGCTGAACCCTCCGGTATACTTAGACACGAAAGCCGCTCCAAGGTGGAACTGGGCGGCTCGTGTTCAGCCCGTGTTTGAGTCACGGATTGATGGGTGCTTTTTGTCAGTCCTATCCGATACGAAATCGCAAGGCAAGCCGGGTTAGCACTTCATCGAAAGGGCTTAACCTATGGCACTTCTTTCGGCCAACATGGCAGTTTGCGAAACGGTTCTTTGGGAGAAGAAGAGCGATGTGCCAACGCTCGTTCGGGCAATGACGGCCTTGAACCTTGGGTCGGGTAATAACCTTGCACGCTTCTTTGTGGTGACAGGCGTGTACTCCCAGCCGGGAGATTATTTGCAGCACACGTTACGCGTCACGGCCACCGATCAAGCCGGTAACAGCATTGCCCATGCTGCGCCTTACAACTTTGCCTACGGCTACGAGCTTGATCCCAATGGACCGGGAGGGTTCATTCTGACAACGTCCTTTGATTTAGACGTTTCTCAGCTGAGACTACCCCTCCACTGCCTGATTTCTGCTTTCCTGGACAACGAGCCACGGCCGGTAGCTAGCACTCCCCTCATGCTTCGGCGGGTATGAATCCGTATGTGGAGTTTGATCCTACACTTTGAGGCGGGGAAGCTAATGGAGGATTCTCGACGACATTCTCCCCGACGTTGGAATTATTTGCTGCTCCCACCCAGAAGACGGCGCGGTACGCCACAGCTTCAGTCTCGACGGGGACCGGGGAGCGCGCGGGGGGCGGCTTATCGACTGGCGACACAAAAGGGAATATGGCGCTCACCAATTCCGACTTCACAGAATCTTCATCCAGCTCCGCAAATCGATATTCGGACAAGACTGATTCAATCGCAAAAACGGCCGCCAATTCTTCCTCTGAAGCAGTGTGCATGTTCCGCGATTCCCTTCGGAACCAGCGCTCAAAATCATCAAGGGATGTGTGATCCGCGTGAACTTCAGAGATTGCGTTCGATAGTTGGTGAACGTTAATCATGCCGACTTCTCGCCTCACGATTAATGATACCCCAATAGAGATAGGGCTGTGCTCGTGGCACCTGAGGCGGATCTTTAACGATGAGCGATTTTGGGACAAAACTCAGACCGGAGAAATGGGCGTCCGGTGGGGTCCAATTACGCCGAGGAAAAACCCGTCTATGGACGCAGCTGCTCTCGATCTTGCCCCCTATAATCAGGAGTTCATTATATTCGAAAGGGCTACGAACCAAGAAGTTGCAAGGTGTCATTGGTTCTTGGGACCCGACAAAAAGACCCCTGCTGCCAGTAGTCTTCCGGATCCCAAAGAAATCAACTGGCAGGGCGAGAATTTCCATCAGCTGAAGAAACACCAAGAATGTGCCCATTGCAAGGCAGGAATCAGTACGTATCCAACGATCCAGAACATTTGAGAATGAAGCCATGAAACCCTATGGTTTTGCCCGCATCTGGGCGCATCCCCTCCCTTACGGTCGGGGTTCGGTGGCGGCGGGAGTATGAGTTCTTGAAGTCGGTCATGCTTGCTTGGGTTCTTCTTGCTAGTGGGGGCTTGGGGCGCTGATGAGGCTGCGGAGCGGGCGGCGATCGCGAAAACCATCGCGGCTCTGAGCGTCTGGCCGGTGCGCGCCGATTTATTTACGGCTGATTTCGACGGTCCAGCGAAGGGCGGCGTCCGCGTGGTTTGTCCCGAGGTGTGGTGGGAGACGTGTGGTGCTCCTGTGGAGACGGACTCGACTCAACTCCCAGGCTCGGGCGCGGTGGTGATTTCTAAAGAGCCTTGGGGCGAGGCGGTATGGATTCCGGCGGGGACAGCGATTCGGCCCGCTAAGATCCGCTTTCTTACGCCTGAGGTTGCTACCGTCGACGCCGTTGGGACGGCTCGGGTGTTCCTGGTGATGAAGAAGGAAGGGACGGAGTGGAAGATCGCGTCCCTGCGGGTGTTGGCGGAAAGATAGCCGGCAAAGAGCCGCCTTGAAAGGGCGGCCGCCGCCAAAATTGGCGGCCCCACAAGAGGCAACACCAATTTACGTTAGACCTTTTCGGGGACCACGTACGGCTTGCGATAGTTGCGGGTGATCATTTTATTGGCTTCCTCGTCGCCGATGTATTTGCGCGCGGCTTCGTCGAACTTCAACGTGCGATTCAGGCGGTAGCTGGTGTTGGCGAGGTGGCACAGGTCGGCCGAGGGGACCGCGATTTCGACGTCGGCGTGGAGATCCTTATAATTGCGGCTCTTCACCGCGGCCAGGAAATTTTCCATGTGAGGGATGGTATCTTCGCCGGGCGTTTTGGCCTCGTCCATGATTTTTTCCTGTTTCTCGGTTTTGCCGTCCCGCTCTCCTTTATAAACCTGGAAGCCGGCGCCGTCGACGGCCATCCAGCCGTCGTTTCCGTAGAACAGATTGCCGATGGTGTTGCCGCCGCGGATTTCGAGGCCGCCTTCAGGGCCGGTGAGGCCTCCGCGAACTTCGAACATGAGTTCGGCGTCGCCGTAGTTGAAGGTCGCCATCTGGGTGTTGGCGGTTTCCTGGTCGTCGTCGGCGGGCACATAAAATTTTCCGCCGGTGGAGCTGACGCTTTGGGGCAGGCCGCGGTTCAATCCCCAGCGCGCGATATCCATCTCATGGACGCCCTGGTTGCCGATGTCGCCATTGCCGGTGTCCCAGAACCAGTGCCAGTTGTAAGCGAAACGTAATTCATTAAAGGGACGCATGGGCGCGGGGCCGAGGAATTTGTCCCAATCCAAACCGGCGGGAATCGGCGTATCGGGTTTGTGGCCGATCGACAGGCGGCGCTTGAAACAAAGTCCTTTGGCGAGGTAAACCTTTCCGATGATTCCTTCGTGTAGAAGGCGCATGGCTTTGACTTTATGCTCGATGGTGCGGCTCTGGGATCCGATCTGAACCATGCGCTGGTACTTGCGGGCGGCGGCGATCATTTGCTGGCCTTCGAAAACGTTGTGGCAGGCGGGTTTTTCGATATAGACGTCCTTGCCGGCCTGGCAGGCCCAAATGGTGGAGAGGGCGTGCCAGTGGTTGGGGACGGGCATGGAGACGGCCTGGACCGATTTATCGTCGAAGACCTGGCGCATGTCGGCGTAGCCTTTGGGTTTGTTGCCGGTGAGTTTCTCGACCAGGGCCTGGCCGCGTTCGACGGCTTCCTGATTGACGTCGCAGATCGCGACGATGTTGGCATCGGGGATCTTGGAGTAGGAGGTCATGTGATTCTGGCCGCGGCCGCCGAGGCCGATGATGGCGACATCGACTTTATCGCTCGCGGCAAGGGATTTTTGACGAGTGGCGGCTAGGGCAGCGGCGCCGGCGAAGGAGAAGAAAGTGCGTCTGGTAGGTTGGGCTGACATGGCGATTGCTCCCTTAAAATGATACACCTCGCGGGTATTTCGAAACTATCAGCGGGCGGGAAGCATCAGACAATAAGCGGGGCAAATTGTTCCTAAGGTATCCTTGATATGATGAATTTTTTCGGGCGGCCAGTGAGGGCGTCGTTGATATTGCCGATGGCTCTGCTGGCCGCGCGAGGCTTCGCGCAGGACACTGCGGCGGCGCAGCAGGCCCCACCGTCGACCGACGGCACGGCTGCGAGCAAGCCGGCGCCCGATAGCGATGCAGCGAAGGCCAATCAGGTCAAACCCGAGAATGCGGCGGCCGATATGTCGGTTCCGCCGGATAAGCGCGTGTTGGGGGTTCTGCCGAATTACCGGACGGTCAACGAGACCGGCACGTTTGAGCCCATCACCGCGAAACAGAAGCTGATTATCGCAAGCAAGGATTCGTTCGATTATCCGCTGGTGCTGCTGGGGGCGGCGTTCGCGGGAATCAGCCAGTTGGACGGTTCGGACCCGTCGTACCACCAGGGAGTAGAGGGCTTCGCGAAGCGGCTGGCGGCGAACTACGCGGACCAGGCGATCGGCAACATGATGACCGAGGGTTTTTTCCCGGTGATGCTGCATGAGGATCCACGGTACCGGCGGATCGGTCCGTCGCGGGGGAAAGTGGGATACCGGACTTGGTACGCGTTTTCGCGCATTTTCGTCACGCGCACGGATTCGGGCGGGACTCGGTTCAATTTTTCGGAGTGGGGCGGCAACGCGACGGGCGTCGCGGTTTCGAATTTGTACCACCCCGACGGCCGCAACTGGCAGGACAATACGTACAAGCTGCTGGAACAGTGCGGCACCGACGGGGTTTCGCAGATCCTGAAGGAATTCTGGCCCGACATCAAGCAGAAGATGTTCCACAGAAAACCTCCTGCCGGCGCTTCCGACTAAGTGAGGG
>JBEKOZ010000235.1:0-7307 GCA_049521275.1 Bryobacteraceae bacterium
AGCTTCACGTCGCGCGGCACCCGAACTTTGAAATCGTAATTGAATTGGTACACATCGTGCCCTCGAAAATTGATCGAATTTTCGGAGCAGTGGCAGCGGAACGGCCCGTCGACCAGCAGCCGCACCAGCCCGCCTTCCTGCGTCGTCGTCAGGCTGATCTCTTTTCTCGCGAGCGAGAGCCGGTCCGCCGATTCGCCGCTCAAAGTTTTTTCGATCTCCATCTCGACTGAGCTTCCCGATGTCGCGGTCACTTCGATAAACCCGCTCACGTTGTCGATCACCAGCTCCCGAACTCCCGAAAATGTCTTGTGCTCCGAACTTTTTTCGTCCGTGGCGTGCAGCACGACTGCCAGCGCCAATCCGAGCAGCACGCGTCTCATTGGACTAACCTTCCCAGCGCCCACTTCGCCCGCTCCCGCACGCTCGCGTCGATCGATTCCTCGGTGCTCAGCTTCTTCAATTCGCTCGCCGACTCGGTCGCCTTTAAATCCACGAGAAGATCGATCAGCGCGATCTGCACCAGCGGCGTCGTCTGCTTGGGGATCGATTGTACGATCGCCGTGCGCGTCACCGGACTCGCCCCAAAGGAGTGCAGCGATTCCACCGCCGCCAGCCGCACATTCACGCTGGGATCGTTATTCACCGCTTGCAGCAGAGCCGACAAAACCTCGGTATCGGACGACTCCACCCGGTACGCCCAGCTCACTCCGCGCAACCGGTCGCCCGCCGATTGCTGCTGCATTAACGACAACGCCACCATCTGCCTCATCCCGCTCACCTCTCCACGTAATTGCGCCACTTCCGAATTCGCCGGCCGCAGCTCATAGCCCACGCCGACACCCATCGCCAACATCGCCAACCCGATCGCCATCTGCCACGCCGGCTGCCTGGGCCACAATGCCGCCAGCTTCTCTTTAAACCCATGTTTCGCGGCCGATTCCAACCCATGCCGGTACGCCGCCAGCGAGTCGTAGAAACGGTCCCGCACATTCGCCGCCGGCTCCGGAAACGTGCCCGGCAGCAGCGCCAGCCCGCGCCACAGAGACCCCAACCGCTCCGTTTCGGCGCGGCAACTGTCGCACCCGGCCAGGTGCGAGGCGAAGGCCAGTTCCTGCGCTTCGTTCAGCGATTCGCTCAAATACTCGGGCAAAATAAGCTTCGTTTCTTCGCAATTCATGCTGTTTTTTCCCCACTTAACGTCAAATAAGCTTGTTCCAAGGCGCGCATCGCTCGATAAACGCGCACTTTTACCGTTCCAACCTCGCATCCCAGCACGCCCGCCAGTTCGTCATACTTCATGCCCTGGAAGCGGCTCAGCACCAGAATTTCGCGTTTATCCGCCGGCAGCCGGTCCAGAGCCAGCCGCAGCAGCCGCAGATCCTGATTCTCCACCGCCGACTGCTCCGGACCCACCGCCGGATCCGCCCTGCGCTCCGCAAACTCGTCAATCCCGATCACTTCGCCCTTGCGTTTCTGCGCCTGGTCGACGCTCGCGTTCCGCGCGATCTGATACATCCAGGCCGTGAAGGACTGTTTGGCGTCGTAACTGGCTCGATATCGCAGCATGCGGAAAAATACATCCTGTACCAGGTCTTCAGATAATTCGCGGTTCCGGTTCATCGACACAAAGTAGCGGAACAACCCGCGATGATGGCGCTCAAAGAGCACGGCGAGCTTTTGCACTTCGCCCGCGCCCACCGCCGCCATCAGCACATTGTCCGTTGCGTTCACGTTCACAGGAGGATACCGTAAGACTGGGAGAAAGTTACACCGATTGAATATACACTGGCTGGCCGCGCTACCGGCGTTTCTTTTGGAAGTGATTTTCTACGCCTCGCTCGCATCGGAACGAATCCGCGCCCGCCTGGAACGGCTTCCGCCGCCTCTGTTTGCAGCGCTTCTGACGGTCTCCGCGGTCCTTCCCTATTCGCTCGCGACGCTCACCTTAGGGACCTTCGAGTGGCGGGCCCTAGCGTCGATCTCTGTGCTCGCCGCGGCGGTGTCTTTCTGGTACATCCTTCTGCCGAAAAAACCGGCGGCCGACGTCCTGCTGCTGGTTTTCATGGCGACCGTCTGGATTGCGGGCTTGTTCAAGCTCTGGTATCTGAGCCCTTACCCGAAACTCTATCTCCCGGTGCTGGGGCAACTGATGTGGTTCCGCACCGGCCTGTTCGCGATGCTTAGTATCCGCCGCGTCAAAGGAGTAGGATTCGGCTTCTGGCCGACGGCGCGCGAATGGAGCATCGGCGTGGTTCATTTCGCGATTTTCCTGCCGCTGGCGGTGGTTCTTGCCCGGCTCATCGGATTCGCCGGATTCCGGCTCCCGACGGGCTGGGAGAAGACGTCGCTCCTGGCGGTCGGAACCTTTTTCGGAACCTTGTGGGTGGTCGCGCTGGCCGAGGAATTCTTTTTTCGCGGCCTGCTTCAGCAATGGCTGACGGCCTGGACGCGCAGTGAAGCGGCGGGATTGATCGCCGCGTCGCTCTTATTCGGCTCTGTCCACATCTTTAAAACGCCTTTTCCAAACTGGAAATTCGCTACCCTCGCCGCGCTCGCCGGCATCTGCTACGGTCTAGCCTTCCGCCGCGCGCGAAGCATCCGCGCGTCGATGGTGACCCACGCGCTGGTGGTCACCACCTGGAAGATCTTTTTCTAAGAAACGAAAAAGGGCGAGCCCGAAGGCGCCGCCCCGTTTTCAAAACAAGCCGCCCTTAGAAAATGAACTTGGCGCCGATCTGGATGTCTCGGTTTGCATTGGGGAGCGCCGGGTTGCCATAAGAGCCGGTGATCAATCCCGCCCCGCCCGCGATGTACGCCGATCCGGTATTGATACTGAAGTTCGCGTGGTTCAGCGCGTTGTACGCTTCGAGGCGAAGCTGCAAGGTGACGCGCTCCGTGATCCGCGTGTTCTTGTACATGCCCAAGTCGAGATCCACGGTTCCCGGCGTATGGAACGCGTTGCGGCCGGTCATGCCCGCCGGCCACGGGCCGTAATCCGAGTCGCCCGTGATCGGGTTGACGTACGTCTCATTCACATTGATCTGGCTGAAATCGAAAATGCCGAACGAGTTGGTCCCTTCAGACGGCCGGCCGCCCAGGTTGCCATTCACCGGGATCGCCTGGTTCGCGATGACGCGAGTATAGAAGGCCCCGCCGAAATTGGTGAGGTCGTAGATGGAATAAGGAGCGCCCGTGCGCGCTGTGAGGATGGGAGCGAATTCCCATCCATCCAGCGCTTTCCCGGCGAATCCGTGCAAATGGCGCGCGAACGGGACATCGTAAACCGCGCTGAGCGCGACGCGGTGCCGGTTATCGAAATCGGCGTTGCCGTAATCCGACATCGGATTGAACGGATCGGTGTAACCAAGGTTGAAATGGTTGCTGGAAGTGCTGAAGGTGTCGCTCAGTTCATCGATCGCGTGGCTCCAGGTGTAGTTCATACGCAACGTAAGGCCGGTGCGTTTGATGTTCTGGATGTCATAGCGGACGTTCATGGCGTTATAGTTCGAAATGCCCGCCGAACCGCGCGTATTGATGCCCCCGTACTGGGTGTTCAAAGGAGCGCTGCACGGATTCGGGCCTCCGGTAAGCGTATCGCCCGGCGTGCAGGGCACCCCCAGGTAAAGGTTGCCCATGCCCACCTGGTTGTCGGCTGCGATGTCGTAGAGATTCTCTCCGATCGACGCGGAATAATCGACTTCCAGGTGCATGCTGCTGCCGAATTGATGTTCGATCGCCGCGCTGATGAGATGCGCATACGCTTGTCCGATATTCGGTTTCACGGCGCGCAGCTCAGAAGGCGGAAGGGCGGCCGATCCGCTGGTCCCGCTTAACGGCCCGAAGTTTTGGGTCGAGATCGGAATGCTGGGAATGTTGCTGCCCGCGATCAGATCGACAACGGCATAATTCGGCGGGTTGAACAGCACGTTGTACGTCACGTTGCCGAAATTACGCTCATACCCGATGCCATAGCCGCCGCGGAAACTGGTCTTTCCGTCGCCAAAAACATCCCAGGCAAATCCAATGCGAGGAGCGAAGTTCTTCTTGCTCGGCTGCCACAACTCGCCGATGGGACTGTTGGGCGTCGTCTCGACCACTCCCTGCGCGATCGACTCATAGACGTTCGGGTTATTGGCCGGATAGAAGTTGGAGTCGAGCTTGGCGTTCACGTTGTGCTGCACGCCGAAGTACTCCCAGCGCACGCCGTAATTCAACGTAAGGCGGCGGCTGATTTTCCAGGAGTCCTGCACGTACGCGGCGCCTTCGTGGTAGCGGTTGCTGCGCTCAAACGTCGGTGGGCTCAGCGGCAGCGACACCGTGCAAGCCGGAGTCTGATTGCCGTTAATGCAGGGAAACTTCCCCTGGGGGTAAATGGCGCCCTGAAATGCGTAGACCTGGCTGCCGAGGAAATTATCCAAGCCCTGCCCGACCGTGCTTCCCAGGATCTGCTCGCCTTCTTCATAGGCGCCGAAGGTGCGGTTATCGCGGAGATATTCGAGAGTTCCGCCAAAGCGGACTTCGTGCTTCCCCTTGATCCAACTGAAGTCCTGATACGCTTCGCCGAAGTTCTGCGGACCGCCGAAGGGGATCGCACCGGCGGGATCGAAGGGATTGTAGCCGGGCAGCGCAACGTTGTAAGGCCCGAGGCTGGTCGCGGTTTCCTGGCTGCCCAGATAGTAGATGGGCGAAACGCCCCCCGCCGCCAGCGGCTCATTGTCGTTGAAGCGGTTAAAATCGAGCTTCGATTGCGAAATGAACTGCGGCGAGAAGGTATGGGTCATCGAAACGATGAGACTGTTGTTGAAGGTTACGTTGCCGGTGTTGTAACCCGCGTATGGACTGTTCGAGACGGTGCCGGCGAAGTCATTTTCACTGTACAGCGCGTAGCGCGTGTAAAGCTGCGTTTTGTCGCTCAGGTTATAGTCGACGCGGCCGACCAGATTATAGGTATTCTGCGGACTTCCGGCGCCGGAGTTGCTGGGGACGCTGTAGTTCACCAGGTCGAACATGGGCGCGCTCGCGCTGTAGGAATTACACCCGCCGCCGGACGCGGCTCCGGTGCAAGGGTCGGTGCCAAGCGCCGCCAGTTGGTTCCTGTTCAGCGTCTGTAGGACAGAGACGTTGTTGGCAAGCTTGCCATATTGGGAAAAGACCGCTTGCGTCCCAGCGGACGCGGCGGCGATCAGCGCCGGGTCCGGGATCAGCGCCTGTAGATTTGCGCTGCTGCGAATGCGCGTCCACTCCGTGTTGTTGAAAAAGAACAATTTGTTCTTTACGATCGGACCGCCTAAGGAATAGCCAAACTGGTTGCGGTCGTATTCCGATTTCGACAGGCCGTAGGCGTCGTTGTTGAAGCCGTTCGACGCCAGTGCGGAAACACGGTTGAACTCGTATGCGGTGCCATGAAACCCGTTGGTGCCGGACTTGGTGGTCACGTTGATCACACCCGCTGAAGCGCGGCCCATTTCCGCTGTGAAATTGTTGGTGATGATGCCGACTTCCTGAACGGAGTCGAGCGGCGTCATCTGTCCGATCGTGGCGTTGAATTCATCGTTGTTCGCCACGCCGTCCAGCATCACGTTGGTTCCGGCGGACCGCAAGCCGTTGATCGCATATCCGGCGCCGCGCCCGGATGGATCGTCCTCGCTGACCGTGCCGGCTGTGCCGACCAGGCTATAGGGATTGCGGGTGCTGGTGGGCAGCTCCGTAATCGATCTGGTGTCGAGTACCTGGCCTAACGTCTGTGTTTCAGTATTTACTTTGACCGCGGCCGCAACCTCAGTGACCTCGACTGTGGTGGTCGTCGCCCCTACTCCGAGCGCCGCGTCGACGGATACTTTCGCTCCCACCGTCAGGACCACGTGCTGTTTGAAGGTCTTGAATCCAGGAGCTGAGATCGAGACCTCATAGTTGCCCGGCTGAATGTTGGTGACCGTGTAGTTTCCGACGTCCGAAGCGACCGACGTCCGAATCGTGCCCGTATCGATATTCATGATGATCACCGAAGCCTTGGGAATGGTAGCGCCGCTCGAATCCATCACGACGCCGGTAATCTGCGCCGTCTCCGCCTGCGCCCAGATCATGACCGCAGCGAGCAGAAAATAAATCAAAACAATTATGTTCTTATATCTCATTTCTTAGTCAGCCCCTATAACATGCAATTATTTTTAAGACCGCCGATCGGCATACAGACCGCCGTCCATGAGTCTTGTAATCTTACAAATTAGATAACCGCCCAGACGATTTGGTTCACTTTATTTTCTTGCAAACGTAACTCAATTGCCCCCAGACTATTCCCGCAATTGGGCGAGTGTCAATACTCCATTAGGGCAGTATGTGCAAAAGAGTCGCGGTTCCCGATAATTGAATTTCTCGACTGTTTTCTTCCAGATACCATACCTCGCCGGCTCTCATGGGCTGCCCGTTTATGGTTCCGGAACCTTCCAGGAGGACCAGGAATTGGCTAACGCCGGACGGCGCTATGTATTGAGTGGAATTAGAGATAGACAATCTGGACGTGGAGAAATACGGGCAGGAGACAAGCAGGTCAAGCGGACTGTTTCGATTGGTCTTCTGGCGGGGTGAATGAGGTCCTAAATGACTGACTTCGACGCCGCGATCGAGATGTAATTCGCGCGGCCTTCCGTAATCATGTAGACGATAGGTGATGTCGGAATGCTCCTGGATCTCGCAAAGGGTCAGTCCGGCGCCGATGGCGTGGACCGTACCAGCGGGGATAAAGAAGACGTCCCCCGGCGCCGCGTCGAACCATTGCAGCATATCTTCGATCTCGCCGGAGAGGGACGCTTCGCGCAAACGCTGTGGCGTGATGGTTTCGCGAAAGCCCGCCGCGACTTGCGCCCCAGGCTCCGCGGCGAGGACGTACCACATCTCAGTTTTTCCCCTGGAACCGTGGTGAAGCCGGGCGTAGGCGTCATTCGGATGGACTTGCACGGAGAGCTTTTCCGTGGTGAACAGGAATTTGATCAGCAGCGGAAGATCGTCGACACCTTCAAACCACACCTCACCGATCTTGTTCTGGGAATTCGGGAAAAGGGGTTCGAGGCGGGTTGAACCCCAGACTTTTTCCTTGAAGGCAGGCGTGAGCCGGATCATAAAAGAAACACAGACCAAAATCTGTGCCACCATCTGAACATGGTGGCACAGGCTTCAGCCTGTGATCTTGTCACACCCGAGCCGCCACGAACTTCGCCAGCCGGTCGAGCCCCTTCTTCAGTTCCCCCATCGACGTCGCGTAGGAGATGCGCACGTGCTCGTTGGTCCCGAACGCCTCGCCCGGCACCACC
>JBEKOZ010000236.1:0-7302 GCA_049521275.1 Bryobacteraceae bacterium
ATGTTCCAGGCATTTTTGGACGCCAATGCCGACCTTCAGGTCAGGGACAAGTTAGGCGCCACAACCCTCATGTGGGCGGTTTACAACGCGGATACGGATCTGGAGATTGTCAAACGGCTCTTGAAGGAGGGAGTGGACCCAAATGCACGCGATTCCAGAGGCGACACCGCGCTTGTGTGGGCCATGCGGCGGGGAAATGCTCCCGCCGTGCGCATTCTGGAAGAAGCAGGAGCCACACGCGACACACAGATTCGTGAAGCGGCACAAAAATCACTGGCTCTATTGCAGCAGAGTAGCCCACCGTTCATCAGGGTATCGGGGTGTGTCTCCTGCCATCATCAATTGCTACCTTCCATGGCAATGGCGATCGCACGCGAGCATGGTATCGCGCTGAACGAGCCCGATGCGGCAAAGGATGTCGAGGCGATCGTTGCGATGTGGAGGAACAGCCGCGAATATCTGAGGATGGACGCGCACAAGATCCCGAATCCGCCTATCAACGTTTCCTACAGCCTGGTGGGTTTGGGAGCGGCGAAATACCCGAAGGATGAAACAACCGAAGGGATGGCGCGCTTCGTCGCTCAGTATCGACAAGAGGGCGGTTCCTGGCGTTCGGAGGTCAGACGCCCACCGCTCGAAGCTAGCGATATTACAGCGACGGCATTGAGCCTGCGGGCACTGCAACTCTATGGCAATGATCCGGCACCCGTCTCGCGTGCCGCTGCATGGCTTGCAAATCAGGAACCGCACTCGACTGAGGACCGGGTCATGCAGCTCCTGGGGCTTTCCTGGACCCGAAGCAACCGGGCGCTGATTGAACGGCAGGCGCGGAAACTCCTGGCCAAGCAGCAGCCCGGGGGAGGCTGGTCGCAATTGGACACGCCGGAAGCGGACGCATATGCGACTGGCCAAGCTCTTGTCGCACTCTACACATCCGGCGTTGTGCAGCCGACAGATGCCGTTTACGTGAAAGCTATCGACTACTTGTTGCGCACCCAACTTGGGGACGGCTCCTGGCTCGTTGTCTCCCGTTCGTTCCCTTTCCAGCCTTACAAGGAAAGCGGCTTTCCTCATGGCAAGGACCAGTGGATTTCCGCAGCGGGCACGAGTTGGGCATCAATGGCACTGAGCCTGGCGGCTTCAGGCACGGTCCAGTCTAAATAGTGTGACTGGCGAACACGTTAGAAAGTGCGCGACGTCCTTCGAATTGCTGGCGGCAATGCGAACTTGCCGAAACGCATGCTGGTATCAAATGGGTTCGAAGAATTGGCTCCGCCGTCCCGTCCGGATTGTCGGCCACTCGGAGAATCCCCGAGCGGCTGAAAGGATCGGTCCTGGTAAAAGTCGCCGACATTGCAACGATCCACCGGGCCTTGATCTGAGCCCTTTGCCGAATCGCCACGTGTTCGCCTGTAGGCTTTTTCGTCAGGCAGTCGTTCACTTTTCCGTTGCTTTTTCCATCGACCAGAGCGATGAATCGTCATGCGCGAACCAAGCGCAAGAAAAGGACACCGACACACATGACGACCGCAGAAACCAACGCTACCGACAAAACCGCCGCCGTTGACGATGAATCGCACCGTCGACGGATTGCGGAGCTCCGCCAGGGAGTGCAGTGTCTGTAAGTGTTTGAAAAAAAAGTGGCCAGGGACGGAATCGAACCGCCGACGCCAGCCTTTTCAGGGCTGCGCTCTACCAACTGAGCTACCTGGCCGTAAATCCGCTGGAACACTATTAGTGTACCATCCCAATTATGCTCGGTGCGCGCTTCTCCGCCGCCTCTATGCCCGCCTACCGCGACTCCACCACTCTGATCGTCACCTCCGACCACGGCCGCGGCTCCACCCTGGCCGACTGGTCCGATCACGGCAAGAAAGTGCCGGGCGCGGACAAAATCTGGCTCGCGATCCTCGGTCCCGACGCCCCCGCCTCGGGCGAGTTCCCCGTTCATGCCGAACAGCGCGACATCGCCCCCACCATCATCAAACTCCTGGGCCAGAATCCGTCGGATTACAAGGGCGCCACCGGCTCGCCCATCTAGTCGGCCTTCAAGCCCTGACTGTCTATTTCTCCCCGTACACCGCGTTATGCTTCTCTTTTTCCTGCTCCCTCTCGATGTAAGGAATCCCCTTTTCCATCCACGCCGGCTTCGCCGCGTCCTTCAGGTAGTAATCGAAAAACTCCTGCATGCGGAGCGTATAGTCTTTCTGATTCGGCCTTCGGTTCAGGTGGTGAGGCTCGCCGTTGTAATTGAACATGTACGCCTCTTTGCCCAGCCGCCGCATCGACAGGAAAAATTCAATGCCCTGATACCACGGCACCGCATCGTCCGCGTCATTCTGCAAAATCATCACTGGCGTTTTGATCCGGTCGATCTGGAAGACCGGCGAATTTTCGATAAACCTCAGCGGCTCCTCCCACAGGCTCCCTCCGATGCGGCTCTGCGTCCGCTCATACTGGAACTGTCGCGGCAGCCCGGAGCCCCAGCGAATCCCGTTGTACGCGCTGATCATGTCCACCACTGGCGCGCCCGCCTCAGCCGCGTGAAAAATACTGGTCTGCGTCAGTAAATAGGCCGTCTGATAGCCACCCCAGCTATGCCCCTGAATCCCAATCGCATTCCGGTTAACGTACCCCTTGGCCACCACCGCCTCGATCGCCGGCAGCACGCATTTCAGCGCGCTCTGCCCCGGATGCCCCGTCGTATAAATAATGTCCGGCGTGATCACCACATACCCGTTGCTCACGTAATACGCCAGGTTGATCGAATGTCCCGGCGCCGGCTTCACGAAATTGTTCACGTTCTGCGACAGCCGCTCGTAAAGGTAAACCATCATCGGATACTTCCGCTGCGGATCGAAATTCTCCGGCTTGTACACCGCCGCCTGCAGCTCCACGCCATCGTCGTTCCGGTATTTGATCAACTCTCCCGAGCCCCATAGAATCCCCGCCTGCTGAGGATTCGCGTCCGTCGCCTTCTTCATCTGCCGGAAGGTCGAATCCGTAATTTGTATATCCGGCTGATCCCGGAACGTAGTCGCCGTCACCATCACCACATCCGCGTCCTTCGCCTTCCCCAGCGTCTTGTAATTCTTCGGACCCATCAGCAGTTTCTGCGGCGTCCCCCTCTCTAAACCCGCCAGCGAATAATACCCCGTGTCCCGCGTGTCGATATTCTCCGCGCGCAACAACAAAGGCTTCGCCGGATCGATCCCGCGCTCCTCTTCGCCATCGCTGCCCTCGAGCCGCACCACTCGAAACTGCACATGCGACGCCCGCCCGTCCGTCAGCCTCTTCATCGCCAGCCCGTCCGCCGAGAATCCCCACACATCGAACTCGTCGTAAACCAGCGCCCACTTTCCATCCTTCATCCAGCCGGCCGAGCCATAAGCCGGCGCCGCATCCGGCGTGTCATGCTCTTCATTGAAGAACGCCGACCCCGTCTTCGCCGTCAGATTCGTCATCTTTCCATCCGGCACCTGGATCGACCACCACTGCTTGTCTTTAAATGCCAGCAGATATTTCCCGTCCGGCGAAAATTGCATCCCACCGCCGCCGCGCCCCCCGCCTCCGCTCATTTTCGGCAGCACCAGCTTGCGCGCGCCCGTCTCCGTGTCCACCAGATAAACGTCGTTGTAAGTCCCGTCGAAATCCACCATGTGCCGGAACGCCCGGTCATCCATGCCGATCGCGTACCGCCCGTCATCATCCGGCGTCAACCCGATCATCGTCGGATCCGCCAGCTGCACGAACTTCTTGTCCGCCAGATTTAAAACCGCCCGATAAGATCGCGCTCTCTCCCGAGCCGCCTGCACCTTCTGCATCGGCTGCACATAATCGTCGTTCCATCGCCACAAATCCGCGATCACCTTCTCTTCATTAGGACCAGGCGCGGCCGTCGCAGGCGCAGGCGCTTCGCTCTCCGCCGCCGCCACCGTTTCCTCCGGAGCCGTGCTCAAAAATAACCGCGACCCATCTCTCGAAAAACTCACTGGCCCGCGCTCGAAAATCGCATACCCCGCCCGGAACCCCGGCGTCGCATCCGAAACCACCTCCGCCGCCGTAGAAGCGACCCGATCCCACAAATAGACCTTGTACTTCGGAGGCTTCGCCCCCGCATCGTCCCGATCGCTCAAAAACGCCAGCTCCTTCTGCGGGAAATTCCAAGTCAGCTTGGAATACCGCCCCTTCCCCTTCAGCAGTCCCACCGGAGCCGCATCCGTCTCCGCCGCCACCACGAACGCCCCATTCGATTCCTCTTTCTTCGACCCCACCGTATAAGCGAGCGTCTTGCCGTCCTTGCTCATCGAGTATTCGGTGACATCCTCGAACGTCCGCTCCTTCACCGTCTGCACCCGCAAATCGCGCAGCACCAGATCGGACCCGTACTTGTTCGCTCGCGCACCGCCCCGCCCTCCGCGCCCTCCGCGCTGATCCTGATCATCGGCCGGATTCTCCGTCTCAGCAGGCGTAGCCGGAGCCTTCGGCGACTTCAGATACGCCAGCAAACTCGCGCCGTTCTCCGGCACCTGAAAACTCGCCACATCGCCAACCCGCGTAGCCGACATCGCCGTAAGATCGAAAATCAGCAAGCTGCCCCTGGGCTTGTCTTTCTTAGCCTGCTCCGTATCGGCCTTCTTCGGAAACGCAGTAGAGATCAAAAACTTCCCATCCGCCGTAAACCCGATCTGCGGCGCGCGCGGTGCCACCGGCCCCTCCGCCTCCGGATTCTCCACCACCGGAGGCTGCACCCCCGCATTCTCCCTCACCTCCTGCCCCGTAGCCAGATTGCGCACCACGATCTCCCCATCCCCTTCTTCCGGAAACAAGGAGTAAGCAAGAAACTTCCCATCCCGCGAAAGCGCCTGCCCCGCGATCGTCTTCCAAGAATCGTAATCGCGATGGTTCAAAGGCCGTTTAGCCGGAGTCTGCGCAATCCCAGCCAGCGCAAGGGCAAAAACAATAAAAAGTCTGTTCATAAGGAGAAGCCTTCCCACAGATTATAACCGTGCAAGATGTGGGGCAGCGCCATGCGCTGCCAAGCCTCACCCGATTACTATGCTCAAACTCCACCTGTAGCCGGCTCGACAAGTCAGCTTGATCCACGCGTGGGGCGGGCTTTCAGCCGGCAGCCGCCATTCAGGCGGCTCTTGTTGGGACTTAGTTCTGAGGCTTTGCCTCCCGGCCTTCTTTCTCGTAGGCTGGAAGGCACGGAAGCTGAAAGCTGAACTTGAGCAGCTGTAGCAAATCGACGCCACTTCATTCTGACTCCTGTCTCCCGACTCCTGACTCCTTTCTTCTCCACACCTCCACCAGCACCACCCCGATCGCGATAAGCCCCGCCGACAACCCGATCCACAATCCCGGAGCCCCCATCCCAAATCGAAAACATAACAAGGCTCCCAGCGGCAGCCCAATCACCCAATACCCCGTAAAGTGACAAATCATCGGCGTCCGCGTATCTCCCGCCCCACGCAACGCCCCCGTCGCGACCACCTGCAATCCGTCGAACAATTGGAAAAACGCCGCGACTCTCAACAACACCATCCCCGCCGCGATCACCTGCGCTTCGGGCGTGAACAGCCGCGCGATCCAATAAGGAAATATCAGCAGGGCAACCGCCGCGCAGGACATCACCGCCCCTCCCAACCCCAACGCCGTCCATCCAGCACGAGCCATCCCCTCCGAATCGCCGCGACCGATCGCATGGCCCACCCGCACCGCGGCCGCCGAGCTGATTCCCAGCGGCATCATAAAAGTCGTGCTCACCGTCATCAGCGCGATCTGATTCCCGGCCAGCGCGTCCGCGCCCAGTTTCCCGATCAACACCGTGACCACCGCGAACACTCCCGTCTCCAACCCAATCTGCCCCGCCGCCGGCATCCCCAGCCGCAACAACGCCTTCACGCGCTGAAAGTCGGGTTTCCATGTCACATGCGGCAACCCCGGATCGTTCCTCCAGATCACCGCGCCTAACACCGCCGCCATGTAGGCGCGTGAAACGAACGTCGCCCAAGCCGAACCCTCAGCGCCCAGCCGCGGTGCGCCCAGATTGCCGAACACGAAAGCCCAGTTGCAAACAATGTTCACCACGTTCGCAGTGAGCAGCGTAATCATCACCGGCCGCACAATGTTGATCGATTGCAGATAGCGCCGGAATCCAAAGAACAACAACAGGGACGGCACCCCCCAGTTGAGCACCCGCATGTACGGCAGCGTCACCGCCATCACCGCCGGATCGATGTTCAACTTCGCGAGCAGAGGCATCAGCCCGCGAATCAATCCCATCACGACCGGTGTCAGCAACAGCGACAGCCAAACACCGCTGATCAAGGAATGGCGGCAATCGTCGCGATCCCCCGCTCCGAACGATTGGGACACCAGCGTATCCAGCCCCAGCAACAAACCACCGGCAAAAATCCCGATGGCGTAAAACAGCATCGTCCCCAGCCCCACCGCGCCAATCGCCTGCGCGCTGACCCGCCCCACGAACATCGTGTCCTCGACCCCCATCGCCATCCACCCGATTTCGGCGAACACCAGCGGCAGAGCCAACCGGACCATAGGGGAAATCTCGGCGCGAAAGCCCTCTTTTATGGTCAATTAAGGCCTCTTGGGATGCATTTTTTGATCACTTATGGCCATTTAAGAGCTGGGAGGAGGTTTCTGTGGATTGCGGACATGTGCGTCCCGAAAAACGGACAGTGCGCTGTTGTGAATTTTATCGCGTTTGTTGCTAGTCGCGGCGAGACGCCGTTATCTGACTGCCTCGGGGTCGATCCACCCGAAAAACCCACTGCTGACATTGCAGTGGGAGCTCTTGATGATGCTTTCTCTGCCTGTTTGCAGATCTATGACTGCCAGGCTTTCGAAATACAGAGACGGCATACAAGAAAGCTGCGATTTGAGCGCCAGAATTTTCGTGGCGTCCGGCGCCCAATTAATTGTGATGTTCCCGCCTCCACCGATGTTTCTTAGTTTGAGCGTGTCTGGATCGACTAAGATGATCCTGCCATCTCGGATTACGGAAATCGACTTGCCGTCCGGCGACCAAGCTGCGACGCTGCCCTTTGCGAAGCCCTTCATTTTCCGGGCCGAGCGAGTCGCCAGGTCGGTTATACATAAGAACTCCCCCGAATGGCCCAAGACGCTCTTGCCGTCGGGCGAGACTTCTCCTTCGCCGCCTCCGCAGTCGGGGAAGACTCCAGCGAGAAGCTTCCGAGGCGTTTCGGCGTCGGGGCCAATCTCGTAAGTGCCGCATTCGACTCCTGCGAGTGTCTTCACAACGCCGGAAACGAAGAT
>JBEKOZ010000237.1:0-7291 GCA_049521275.1 Bryobacteraceae bacterium
GCTTGACGGGTATGTCAATACGGGTTATCTGGATATGGGCGAGCCGTTCGCGGCGGGGTCTTTGTACTCGTCAGTGGATGATTTGCTGCGCTGGGATCAGGCGTTATATGGCGAGAAGATTTTGAGCGCGGCCAGCAAAGAGAAAATGTTCACGCCGGGGTTGAGCAATTACGGCTACGCGTTCACGATTCATAAAGGCGCGGTGACGACGATCGAGCATGGCGGCGGCATCAACGGGTTCAACACGGTGATTGCGCGCGATATCGAGCCGAAGCGGCTGTATGTGCTGCTGAACAATGCGGGAGGGGCTCCGCTCGGTGAGATGGTGACGGGGCTGCGGGCCATTTTGGACGGCAAGGATGCGGCGATGCCCAAGACGCCGGCCGCGCCGGTCCTTTATAAAACTTGGCAGGCGTCGGGGATCGCTGCGGTGATGGAGCAGTGGAAGTCGATGCAGGCGGGCGGGGTTTACGACGTTCGGGAGGGCGAGTTGACGCGGCTTGCGGGGATGCTGCTGGGCAAGGGAAAGACGGCCGACGCGCTGGAACTGGCCAAAGCCGCGGAGGCCATGGCTCCGAAATCGGCGGGGGTCGCGATGTTGATGGGACAGGTGCAAGCCGCGGCGGGACATCGGGTGGAAGCGGTTCAGGCTTACGCGCGGGCCATCGAACTGAGCGACACGCCGCGCGCCTTCCCCGTTTTAACCAACGCGATTTGGGAGTTATCCAAAAATTAGAGCAATTTCCCGGGCTGGCGCGTCTAACGGACTGAGAAGCCACGTTTGGGGAGCTTCTGATATCCTGTTAACAGAGGGCTTTCGCCTATGAATCGACGTTTTCAATTCTCCGTGGTCGCCGTATCTACCTGCGTGGTTTCGCTCCTGCTGTTCGGGGCGGTGCATGGGCGCAGCGCGTCGACGGACAATCCTTACAACAATCTCGGGGTTTATAGCGAGGTTTTATCGAAGATCAAGTTCGAATACGTCGAAGAACCGGACATGAAGGCGGTCACGCTGGGCGCCATCAACGGGATGCTGGAGTCGATCGACCCGTACGCCAGCTATCTGAACGCCGATCAGTACAAGCAGTATCTGAAAACCAAAGACACCAAGAAGGGCGACGTCGGGCTGACGCTTTCGAAGCGCTTCGGCTACATGGGCGTGGTGGATGCGCTGCCGGGGTCGCCGGCGGCGAAGGCGGGGCTCGGGACGGGCGACGTGATCGAGTCGATCAGCAACGTTTCGACGCGCGACATGCCGCTGGCGTTCGCGGAGCTGCTGTTCCAGGGCGACGAGGGCTCGACCATCGAGATGAGCGTTCTGCGCGCGCGGAAATCGGAAGCACAGAAGGTCACGCTGACCCGCGCAGTGCTGGTTTATCCCGCGGTGACTGCGAAGCTGGTGACCGATCAGGGGCCGGACCCGGTGGGTTTAATCCAGACGGTGACGCTGATTCCGGGCCGGGTGAAGGAAATCGCGGCGAAGGTCGAGGAGCTGGAAAAGCAGGGCGCCAAGAAATTGGTGCTCGATTTGCGGCGCTGCTCGACGGGCGCGGATGAGGATGGGATCGCGCTGGCGAACCTGTTTATCGACAAAGGGCTGATCACGTACACGCTGGGACAGAAGGCGTCGCGTCAGGATTTCCAGGCGCAGCCGGCGAAAGCGATTTCCAAGCTGCCGCTGGTGGTGCTGGTGAATCGCGGGACGGCGGGAGCGGCGGAGGTCGCGGCGGCGGCGCTGCTCGATTCGAAGCGCGCGGAACTGGTGGGGGAGCGGACCTACGGCGACGCGTCGATTCGCAAGGCGATCACGATGGACGACGGCAGCGCGGTGATTCTGTCGGTGGCGAAATATTATTCTCCGAGCGGCACGGCGATTCAGGACAAGGGTGTCACGCCGGGCACCGTGGTGGCGGATGCGGAAACGGCGTCGACTGACGACGATGACGATAGCGATGCGCCTGCGGCGGCGCCGGCCATTCTCAACAAGCCTGGCGATCCGGCTTTGTTTAAAGCGTACGAGATCCTGAAGAAGTAATGCCCATTTACGAATACCGGTGTGAGAAGTGTGGCAAAGTCTTCGAGGTGTTGCAGAGATTTTCCGACGAGCCCGTGAAGATTCATGAGGAATGCGGAGGGCAGGTAGAGAAGCTCATTTCGCAGTCCGCGTTCCAGTTGAAGGGCAGCGGTTGGTATGCGACCGACTATGCCAAGGCATCCGCGCCGGCGCCGGTTGCGAAAACCGACGGCCAGGCCGAGAGCGGATCATCGGATGGGAAGTCTTCTGACGGGAAGCCGGTGACCTCGTCTGAGGCAAAGAGCGAGTCTAAGAGCGACTCCAAAAGCGATTCGACTTCGGAGACCAAGAGCGAGTCGAAGCCGGTGGTCAGCACGACTGCGAAGACCGACTAGCCCCACGCGCCAGCTTGGGGCTATTTCGATTTCCCCGCACAAGCCCCACGCTGACGCATGGGGCTAGAAGATGCGATCCTGTTTCTTCAGCGTTCCCAGCGAGCCGATGTTCGACACCGAGAAGGAGAACTGAAACTCGCTGCGGTCGGTGGTGCCGAATGCCAGGCGGAGATAGCGCACGCTGAAGCCGCAGCAGTCGGTGTTGTAGGTCGTCTGTGCCTGCCAGAAGGTTGCCTGATGCTGTACAAAGTCGTAGGCGACGTTGCCGCCAAAATTCCAGCCGCGGCGGTTTGATTTCCCATAGCGAACGCCGGCGTTGACCTGGTTCGAGGTCGGAAAAAGGATCGGATTCGTATTAATATCGGTGTGGCCCAGGGACCAGGAGATCTGGTCGATGCGCCCGTCCACGGTGACGCTGCTGTTGACGATCTTGTGGCTTTCCACGTCATAATCCATACGCCATTCGAAATTGACTTTCGATTGCACGCGAAAGTCGCTGACGATGGGGGAATCGTGGCGGAATCCGTCAAGGAACGCGAAGCCCGTTAGTTCGATCTCGCTTTCGACGACATTGCGGACGTTGGGGAGGATGGCGCCGCCGAAGGTGGGATCAAAATAGCGGTCGTAAGCGAGGGTCCAGGAAAGCAGTTCCTTGATGGCGCCGGCTTTGTCCTTGGTCAACAGGCGGTTGGTGAGCGAAAACTCGACCTGGTTGGTGTTCGAAAGCAATTCCGTCTCGTCGAAGCGGACCAGGCGGCCGAAATCATCGATGCCGCTCACGTCTTTATAGGTGATGCGCGGCTCGATCACGTGCTTCACCTTTTCGCCCATCCACTTGGGCGGGTCGAAGACGCGGGCCAGCGACGGCAGGAGCAGATCGACGGAGAGGCTGCGGGCGCTGCGCAGGACGTTCGTACCGGCGACGACGGGCGAATCGTAAGGCTGGCCCGGTTCGAAGCTGGCTCCATAGAACGTCTCGCGCACTCCGAAGGTGGGGATGAGCTGAAAATCGCCCCAGTGAAAGGCGGTGGTGATCTGCGGTCCCAGGTCCAGACGGGGGACGAACTGGCGGGTCTGAAACTCCGCCTGAGTCCGGTCCAGCAGGGCGGCGCTCGAATCGAAAGACACGAAGAACGGCCAGTCGAAGACCTTGACTTCGTGTTCCTTTTCGCCGAAATCGATTTCGGGGAGCTTGCGAATTTCGATGCTGGTCGGCGGCACGGCGGTCAGGAAGTCGAAGTTGCGCTGGGCGACGAAATTAAGATCGAAGTCCTCCCAGTGCTTACTAAGCGTTCCAATGGAGCGGGTTTCTCCATAGACGGCCTCGTTATACGACTCGGTGAATTGCTGAAGGAAGGCGAGGGACGATAAATAATCCAGATCGCCATGAGCTTCCCAGCCATTGCCAAAATAGTATTTCGCCTTGAGCGTGACATGCAGGCCCTGGTCCGAGGTTCCTCCGGTCTCGGTGTGGGTCTTGAGCCCGAAAAGTTGCAGGTCGAAGTCCGAATTCGCGTCGATTCTGCCGCGGAACTCGACATAGTTCGCCAAACCCGCAGCCGTATAGTAGGTGCCGTTATAGGCCAGATCGAAACTGCGGTTAATGACCCAGTAATATCCGAACGCCGCAGTGTAGCCGTGTGAGGAGCTGGTGCCGAAACCCGGAAGCAGAATTCCGCTCCTACGCGGTTGTTTCTTAAGGTCTTTATAGAAATAGGGAGTGTAAAAAATGGGGACGTTCTTCAGCAGGAACCAGGAGTTTCGCGAAACGGCGGAGATGCTGGGAACCACTCTGAAGGTGGGACCTTTGAAGATCCACCACGGCTTGGGGATGGTGCAATCGGTAAGGAAGCCATTGTGGACCGTGTAAGTATCGTCCTTTTTTTCCAGCCATTGGCCTTCGAAATAGAAGGGATTGGTGGTCGTATTCAGGCCGGGGCGCGCCTGAATGGTGGATGCCGCGGACCCTTTCACATTGTAGAAAAAGCCGCTATCGTCATCGAGGTAGTATTGGGCCTTGTCGCAATCGAGCTTTTCTCCGCGGGCGAAGTATTCGAAATGGACATGTCCTCGAGCCTCGATGTAATCCGTCTCGGTGTTCCAGTCGAGCTCGTCGGCCCTGATTTGCATGCTGGCATTTTCAATGCGGATATGGCCGCGCAGATGGCGCCAGCTCCCGTTTGGATCGAGGTCCTGCTCATCTTGAGAAATGAAATATTCCTTGGGATCTTTGGGGGCGTCGGGACGAACGGGCAGGACCCTCTTGTTGGGATCGGGGCTCACCTGGATTCCCTGGGGAGGAGGTAGGGGTAAAGGAGGACTGAAGATTTGGGCCCCTAAGTTGAACGATAGAATAAAGAAAAATGCTGCCCGCACAGCATAAAGTTCGTGACAAACCAGACCGAATATGGTACTTAGGAGAGATACGACGCTTGCGGAGCGGCCGCAAAGCTTGAGAGGAAGGCTCAAGCGAGCACCGTAACAGAGCGGTTGTAGGCGAGTCAAGTTCGCCCCTCGGAAGGATTGCCATGCAGTGCAGGTACTGCCAGAATTGGAATGAAGACGACGAACTACGTTGCGTGCGCTGCGGCAGGCGCATGAAGGTGGCGTCGGCCCGCTCCGCCCCGGAGGGCTATCCGACCAGCCACGGGCTGGCGAACCTGGGTCTGGCGACGGCAGCCTCGCCGGCGTTTGAGAGCCATCCCGGTGGTCAGCCGTTGGCGTCGGCGCCTCCAGAGCGAGCGGATTCTCAACCATTGTTATTTCGTGACGCGGCCTACCGCGATGGCGTTCCGGGTCCAAAGGTAATTCCCATTCCGATGCTGACTCCATCGAAGCCCGCATCGAGAAACGAAAGAACTGTGCGCAGAGCGCGTCCAGTGACGCCGCGAGCTCCGCGGCGCATTCCGGACTCTCAGCAATCGCTGGACTTCCACGGCGGGTCCGCGAATCCTGCCATGGCGCTCCGCACCGAGGTCCACGCCGTGATCTATTGCGACGCGCCGGTGGCGTTACCCGCTCACCGCATGATCGCCGCGGCATTCGATGCCAGCATGGTGCTGATCGCGCTCGGCGTGTTTCTGGCGGTTTTTTTCCTGTCCGGCGGCATGCTGATGTTGTCCCCGCAAAATGCCCCGTTTTTGATTTCCGTCGCGGCGCTGCTGACGCTGTTCTATCGCTTCCTGTGGGTGCTGGGTAACGGCGAGACGCCCGGCATGCGCTTTGCCGGATTGCGTCTGGTGAACTTCGACGGACGCTCCCCCGATCGCGACCAGCGGGCTTTTCGACAAGTGGCGAGCCTGTTGAGCGTCCTCTCGGCCGGGCTGGGATTGGTGTGGGCCTTGGTGGACGAGGAAAATCTCACCTGGCACGATCATATTACAAAGACGTTCCCGACGCCCGGTTGAGAGTTCTGTGTGGCTGAGGAGAATTCGGTGCCGGTCCGCATGCTTACGCATGGCGGTTCAGTGGCGGCGCTGGAGCAGCGGCGGGCCGGGCACGCGCCCAACACGGAACCGCCATGCGTGAGCATGCGGACAGACGAAAAATAAACCGGCGAGGCGGTTCCCACTTCGCTCGCGCCGATGGTAGGCTGAAGAAGTGAGCCGCCCGGTTGCCCGTTACACTCCTTCGCGCCGCTACTTTTCTCTGGCATTGATTGCCGTCGGAGGAGTCCTCCTCAGCGGATGGACGGCACTCCGGTGGGAGCCGGCATGGATCGCCGCGGGTTTATTCGCGCTCACCGCCTTAGCGATCCTGGTCTTCGCCCTGAGGCCGGCCATCGAGATTTTCGAGACCCATCTTTCGGTGGGCCGCAGGGCCGTTGCCTGGGGCGATATCCGCAGGCTGGATCAGACCGGGTGGAATGCGCCGCTCGCGGTATATCTGACGCTCGCCGACGGCCACCGTTTTCTGATTCTTTATCCCGGCGATCTCGATTCCTCGACAAGCCTGCTCCGTCATCTGCGGCGTTACTCGCGGGAAGCGCTGCTCGACGGCATTCCGTATCGCCAGTTCTGGGGCGAGGCAGCCGCAGGCGACCGCAAGCAGATTGCTCCTCCTCCGCGTTACCCCCTGCTGCGTCCCGAGGACGAGGACGAAGTGGAGAAGATGTTCCAGAAGCTGAAATCCGTGGGTCGGCTGGACGGGCGGAGCTCGGACGAGAAGTGATCCGTTTATTTCAGTGAAGTGGATTCTTCGCGCCACGGCGCTGGCGGTCGTCATTCTCCTTGGGCTATGGTTTTACGCGCCGATTCTGACCGCGCTGGGCAGTTTTCTGGTGAAGGCCGCGCCTCCGCAGAAGGCTGACATCATCGTGGTGCTGGCCGGCGACGGCTTCGGACACCGGATTCTGAAGGCGGGGGAACTGGTGAAGGAAGGCTGGGCGCCCGTGGCTCTGGTCGATGGTCCGAACGGGAACTACGGGCGCTTTGAGTGCGATCTGGCGATTCCCTTCGCCATCGAGGCGGGCTACCCGGAATCCTACTTCGTGCACGGCGAGTTCAACGGGCACTCGACAGTAGAGGAGGCTCGGTTCGTGGCCGAAAAGCTCCGCTCGATGGGCGTGAAACGGGTGCTGGTTGTGACCAGCAACTACCACACCCGGCGGGCAGGAAAGATTTTTCATCGCGCGATGCCCGGCCTGACGGTTCTCATGGTGGCGGCGCCGGATGAGAATTTCAAACCCAACGGCTGGTGGCGGAATCGGGAAGCTCGCAAGACCTTTGTGCTCGAATGGGAGAAGACCATTTCGGAGTGGTGAAGTTCAGATGAAGGGCACAATCCAATATCTGTGGCCCCATTTGCGGCGCTATCGCCGCCAATATGCGTTCGGCTTCGGCGCACTGGCGGTGAAGGATTTTTTGGGCGCGGGGCTCCCGCT
>JBEKOZ010000238.1:0-7287 GCA_049521275.1 Bryobacteraceae bacterium
AGCTCGGCCAGCGTGTCGATGTCCCATAAGCCCGCCGGCACGCCCACGAAAATTCCGGCGATCCAGGTGCCGATGTACGGTGTCCGGTAAACCGGATGGACCGCCGAAAACATTTTGGGCATCAGCCGGTCGCGCGACATGGCGAACCAGATTCGCGCTTGCCCGTATTGGCCTACCAGCAGCGACGAGATCATGCCCGTCAGCGCACCGGCGCTTACGATGAGCCGCAGCCGGTTGTAACCCAGCGTCTTCAGAGCCACGGCCACCGGCGAATCCGGGTCGAGCGTTTTCCAGTTCGCGATCCCCGTCAGCACCAGAGCCACGCTTCCATAAAGAATGGTGCAGATCACCAGCGTCGCCATAATGCCGAAAGGAAGATCGCGCTGCGGGCGCTTGCATTCCTCGGCGGCGGTGGAGACGGCGTCAAAGCCTATATAGGTGAAAAACACGATCGACGCGCCGGTGAGGATGCCTGAGAATCCATTGGGTGCGAAAGGATGGTAGTTCGCCGGATTGATGGCCCGCGCGGCGCCGATACAGAAAATCAGAATGGCGCCAATCTTGATGCACACCATCGTCGTGTTGGCGTTGGCGCTCTCGCGGACTCCCCTCACCAGCACCCAGGTAATGGCCAGCGTGATCAGCAGCGCGGGAACATTGAAAATGCCGCCGGGCGAGCCGGGCGCGGGAAACAGCGGAAAGGCAATTGCCGGCGGCAAATGGAATCCGAAAATGTTGTCCGTCAGATCCTGCAAATACGCCGAGAATCCCACCGCGACGCTCATATTCGCCACCGCGTATTCGAGGATCAGATCCCAGCCGATGATCCAAGCCACAATTTCGCCCAGAATCGCGTAAGCGTAGGTGTAGGCGCTGCCGGCGATCGGAATCATCGACGCCAGTTCGGCATAGCAAAGGCCCGCCACAATGCAGGCGAGCATCACCAGCAAGAATGAAATGGTGATGGCCGGCCCTGCGCCGGGGCGGCCCATGGTCGATGCGGCATGCCCTCCACTGGTCACCAGATCGAGCACCGTCGCGTGCAGCAGGGAGTCGACCTTCAGAACCTTGCCCGCCGTCGCGGTTCCGGTGACCGTGAAAATACCGGACCCGATGACGATGCCCACTCCCAGAAACGCAAGGCTCCACGGCCCGAGCGTCTTCTTCAGCCGATGCAGGGGCTCCTCGGAAGACGCGATCAGATCGTCGATGCTCTTGGTGCGGAAGAGGGTCGACATGGCGGCGAGGTCCGCTAGCGCTTACGTTGGCCCTTGACGACTTTCTTCACTTTGCGCTTTCTGGAGCCGCGGTCGACATCGTTGGCTCGCTTCGCCTTCGGAGCGGCCTTCTTGCGCGCGGCGCGCTTCAGCTTCTTGCGTTCTTCCGGGTCGGTAATTTTCTTGGTATTCATTCGGCTTTCTTAATCAACCTTGATTCCTGCAAATTTCGCGATCAGTTTCTTCAATCCATAGGCTGGAAAATTCACGGTTACTTTCGTGTCCTCCCCCGAGCCTTCGATGCGCAACACCGTGCCGCGGCCGTATTTGGCGTGCTCTATCACCGAGCCTGGCCCAACCTTCTTTGCCGCTTTCTTAACCACCGGCGGCGCCGGCGCGCTTAAGGCCGGCTTCGGAGCGGCTGCCGCAATCCCCTGCGGGACCGGCATCCCCTTCTCGGAAAAGAACTGTTTAATATTCTCAACCGAGTTGTAAGTCTTCCCAGTATAAAGGTTTCGGCGAGCGGTTTCGCGGACCTCGTGGCGCTCGGCATAAAGGTCGATGCCGTGCATCGAACGGACGCTTTCGATCAGCCCGGGAGGAACCTCCTTGAGGAAGCGCGAGCGGATCGACGGCTCGGGCTGCCCGCCTCCAAAACGGCGCCGGTAACGCGCCCAGGTGAGGTGCAGCTTTTTCTCGGCGCGCGTCATGCCGACGTAACACAGCCGGCGCTCCTCTTCCATCGCGCTTTCGAGGTTCAACGAGCGGCTGTGCGGGAACAGGCCCTCTTCAAGTCCGGCGATGAACACGACCGGAAACTCCAGGCCCTTGGCGTTGTGCATCGTGAGCAGTGATACGGCTGCCCGGCTGTCGTTCGAATCGGCGTCGGCGACCAGCGCGGCGTGATCGAGAAAATCGCGGATACTTTCACCGCGCTCGCCCGCATCGACGGCGGCGTTCAGCAGCTCGTCGAGATTGGCCATGCGCGTCTTGGCTTCCTCGGTATTCTCCTGTTCCAGCATCTTGCGGTAGCCGGTGCGCTCCATCAGGTCGCGCAGAGAATCCGCGATGGAGCGCGACTCGACCTGGGAGCCGAGCTCGGTAATCATGCGATGGAAGGCAGATAAGGCAGCTTCGGCGCGCCCGGGAAAAGCGCGCTCTTCAAGCATTTGGCCCAGCGCGGACCATAGCGACAGATTTCGCTGCAACGCGTACTGTTCCACTTGTTCAATCGTGGTGCGGCCGATGCCCCGCGCGGGCGTGTTGACGATGCGCAGCAGGCTGATGGAATCCTGAGGGCTGACCAGCACTTTCAGATACGCCAGGATGTCCCTGACTTCGGCGCGCTGATAGAAGCTGAATCCGCCCACGACGATGTACTGCCGTCCGTAGCGGCGCAGCGCTTCTTCAATCTGCCGCGATTGGGAATTGGTGCGGTAGAGAATCGCCACTCGATCCTTCGGATTTTGCGCGAGCGAAGCCTCCACCTTATCGGCGATCCAGAGCGCCTCATTTTCCGAGTCGGGAGCTTCATAGAGCGAGATTTTCTGGCCGGCCTCGGATTCCGTCCACAGCCACTTCCCGATGCGCTCCGTATTGTTCGCGACCACTGCGCTGGCGGCTTCAAGAATATTCTTGGTCGAGCGATAGTTCTGCTCCAGGCGAATGGTCACCGCGCCGGGAAAATCGCGCTCGAAGTCGAGAATATTGCGGATGTTCGCGCCGCGCCAGCCGTAAATCGACTGGTCTTCGTCCCCCACCACGGCGATGTTGGCGCGCTCGGCCGAGAGCAGACGCATCAGCTCATACTGACTGCGATTGGTGTCCTGATACTCGTCCACCATCAGGAATTCATAGCGGCGATTCAGTTTTTCCCGCGTGGGCGCGTCATGCTGCAACAGCCGGACAGCCTCGAGCAGCAGGTCGTCGAAGTCGAGCGCATTCGATTCGCGCAAGTTCGCCTGGTAGCGGTCGAAAATGACGGCGAAATTCCTGGACACAGGATCGGTCGCTTCGCGCTCCAGATCCACGGCCGTCTGTTTCTGGCTCTTCGCGTTGCTGATTCTGGAAAGCGCCGCGCGATACGCCATGAACTTATCGTCGAGGCCCAGCGACTTATAGACGCCCTTCAGCAGGCGGATCTGATCGTCGTCGTCGTAAATCGTGAAGCGCGTCGTGAATCCGGGCCGAATCTGGGCTAGCGCCGCGCCCTCCCGGCGGAGCAGGCGGACGCAAAACGAATGAAAGGTGGCGACGGTCGGCAGACTGTCGAAACCGATTCCCGACACCAGGGATTGCACCCGCTCGCGCATTTCCCCGGCGGCTTTGTTGGTGAACGTCACCGCCAGAATCGCCCAGCCAGGGACGTGATGGGCGTCCATCAAATGGGCGATCCGGTGCGTAATGACGCGAGTTTTTCCGCTCCCGGCGCCAGCCAGGACGAGAAGAGGGCCCTCAGCATGCTCCACCGCTTCGCGCTGGCGGGGGTTCAGGCCTGCGAGAAAATCCATGAATACTTCATTTTAGCACGGCGGATAATGCTCTCATTCTGAAGAACTTACTTTTAGTGCAGTTTTGCACATACCCGCAGATGAGGGTATTGTCTAGTACGTTCTAGTACTGTAAAACTTGGGTGCCATGACAAGCTACCCCCCCGAAGCTCCTGGTGCTATCCAGGCGAGGCTGGCATATCTGCGACTCAGAAAAACAGCTCTCGACGAGCTGATTCTGAGTCTTGAACGTTACTCGGTCTACCAACTGCCCGCACCCCACAAAGTACAAGCCGAGGCGCGACGCCCTCTGCGCGCGACCCGTCTGGCGGGAGCTGCCTGACCGGTTTCGTGACCGGAAGGGGCGCGAAGGGGTCGTCCTATCGCGCCTTTTGTTGTAACCTAGCAGTGAGCCGGTGCGCCTCATTCATTGGACAGATTGGGATTTGACTACCGCGAGAGAGCCGCTCTGCGAGGCGGGCGGTAGTCATGCTGGTTGAATTCGAACTCATCGAACGGGCTCGAAACGGCGACGATAGCGCGTTTAACCAGATCGTTCAAGCCTACCGGAAGCGGATTCTGGGGACGATCTCGCGCACCATCGGCAGGCCTGAAGATGTCGAGGATGTGGGGCAGGAAGTGTTTCTGCGGCTCTATTACTCGTTGGACCAGTTGCGGACGCCGGAGGTGTTTGAACCTTGGCTATACCGGTTGACGGTGAATGCCGCGTACGACTATTTGAGACGGCAACGCCGGCGGCAGGAGAGCCGGATGTCCGATCTGAGTGAGCAGCAGGTAATGTTGGCGGATGCCGCGGCTGGCGGGAAACGTCAGCATGAAGAGCAGCGTCGTACGAAGATACGGGAGCTGGCGCAGTCGCTTCTGGGGCAGGTTTCCGAGGAAGACCGGATTCTGCTGACGTTAAAAGAGGTAGAAGGACTGTCGTTGAAGGAACTTGAGAAGATTTATCGGGTTAATGAGAATGCGCTGAAGGTGCGGTTGTTCCGGGCGCGGCAGCGGGTGCTGAAGGCATTCGGTGCGCAGGAGAATAAAGCGGCAGCCTCTAAAGCTGGCTTTGGCACCGCCGATGACTCGGAGTAAGGTGGAGGTATAGAATGGAACGCATGGACGACAAGTTGGACGCTCTGTTTGCGGAGTACCGGATGGCATGTCCCGATCCGGAGCCAAGCGCGGACTTCATGCCGGGGATGTGGAAGCGCATTGAAGCGCGCCGTGTCGCGACGGTGTCTGTTTTCCGTCATTGGGCGCAAGCCTGCGTCGTGGCGACCGTTGCGCTACTGCTGATCGGCGCGGTATTGATTCCCAAATTCCAGGAGAACGCGGCCTCCGGCGCCAGTTACCTCGAAGCGCTCTCGGCGGAACACTCGGTTGACTATATTCACATGCTGGCAGGTGGACCTCGGTGAAGCTGTCGCGTCTGACGATCGCCTTGTACGTCGGGCTGATCTTTGCAAGCGGTGTGGTTTTAGGGGTGTTCGGTCATTCGCTCTACGCGGTCACCACGGTAAAGAGCAACCCGACGCCGGAGGCGCTCCGCAAAAAGAGGCTGTCGGAGATGCAGTCCCGCTTGAAGCTGTCCGACGAGCAGGTCGCTAAAATCAATTCGATCTACGACGAAACGCGAGCGAAGTTTCACGAAGTGCGCGAGCGTTATAAGCCTGAAATGGACGCCCTCGAGAGCGCGCAGAGGGAAAAAGTCCGTTCGGTCCTCTCTGCGGAGCAGCAGGCGGAGTACGAGAAAATGCTCAAAGAGCGCGAGCAGCAGCAGAAACAGAACGGTGGCAAGGGATCCGGCCCCGGCATCTAGTTCATCACAAAACCCTGGGCAATCTTCTTTTTCGTTTCGTCCGCCACCTTCTTGGCTTCCGCGGCGTCCTTTACCTTCTGATACTTCTTCTGGAAGCGGTCGACGCGGCCTTCGGTGTCGATCAGCTTCTGCTTACCCGTAAAGAAGGGGTGGCAGTTGGAGCAGATTTCAACACGCATGTCGCCTTTGTGGGCGGAACGGGTCTGGAACTTGTGACCGCAAGCGCAGGTCACACTGATTTCTTCGTAGGCGGGGTGAATTCCGGCTTTCATAATAATGTCCTTGGAAATCTAAGTTTACCACACCTGGGTTTACCAACTTGGACATCCCTCTTCCTGACGGCCCGGTGTGGAAGAGCAGATCAGTGCCTTAAGTGGATGAGATGCAAAAAGCCCCGAACCGGCTCAAGAATCTGCCGGACGGGGCTTTTTGGGAATTCAGACTCGTCTTCGCGGGAGAGGGCCGTTCCACAGGAGCAGCGGCCTCGTCACTGAACGAAACCTGAACAGTAGGAGCAGTCGACTTTAAGAGTCGGCCACCTCACGCGTAGTTAGAGTTGAGTGATTACTACCAGATATCATTCGACTGGACCACCTCCTTTTTCAGTGATGCAATCATCATATGTCCGTCCAGCCGCCTTGTCAAATCATTTCTCAAACATTCTGGATTCGAAATGTTTCTATTGGGCAAGGGTGTAGTTCACGTCGATTTGCGTGACGACTTCCACCGCGTCTCCGTTCAACAGAGTCGGCTTGTACTGCCACTGCGCGACGGCTTCCTGGGCTGATTCGACCAGCAAGGGATGGCCTTCAATGAGCTGCAGCGAGGTGATCCTGCCGTCCGCGCCAATCAGGGCAGTGAATCGCACAGTGCCCTGAATCCTCGCCTGTTTGGCGAGCGCCGGATAGGTGGGAGTCACTTTCTTGGCCAGATTCGAAGACTGTACATTGCCGCCGACGCGAATGCGCTGCACGCCGCTTGCGGGAGGGGGAAGCGCCGCGGCTGCCGTCTGCACAGAGACTGCGGGTCCAGCTTCGCTCAGGCTGCCCGGCGTTCCGTCGTTCACAATCCGGTAATTCGGGATTACCTGGATGGACCTGGGGGACCGGAGCGTGACCGTCAGCGTCACATCGGAAGCGCCGTCTTTGAAGCCAAACGCCAAATGCTCATCAACCTCTTTCAGCGCCGCGCGAACCCGCGCGACGTCATCGTTGCCGAAAGGGTCGCCCACATGGACGGGAAGGGCGGCGCTGACTTTTTCCACCAGTTCTTGCGGAAGCGCGCTAGTATCGATTGATTTGAGGTATTTGCTGGCGTGTGCTACCGAGGGCGCGGCAGCAACTGGCACTGGTTCCGCCGTACGCGGCGCGGCATCAAACCGAATGGAACTCTGCACCGTCGGCGGAAGCCCTCCCTCGGGCGAGAAGTGCCAATTGAGGACGCTCGATAGGGCGGCGTTACGCAGTTCGTCCGGCCCGCTGACCACATGCGCGTCGGTCACTTCCCCTTTCGCGTTGACGCTGCTCTCGACAATGACGGTTCCCGACGTGGTGACCCCGGACGGGTAAAACACCGACGTGCGGTGCAGGATCTTCGCACCCGGCTCGACGACCACGCCGGGGCCATCATCAGTCACGACTCTATAGTTGGGCGACACCTGAACTTGCGCGGGCGCCTGCATCGGGAACATCCAAACCGCCAGGCGTGCCGCAATCAATGCGGCCGAACAGACGGTCGTAAAACTCAAGAACAT
>JBEKOZ010000239.1:0-7286 GCA_049521275.1 Bryobacteraceae bacterium
GTGACGTTCGACGTCGACGCGAACGGCATTCTGAATGTTCTGGCGAAAGACAAAGCCACGAATAACGAGCAGAAGATTACCATCACGTCTTCCTCGGGCCTGAGCAAGGAAGAAGTCGAGAAGATGGCGAAGGACGCGGAAGCGAATTCGGCCGACGACCGCAAGCGCAAAGACGAGATCGACGCGCGGAACCGGGCCGATTCGATGGTGTACCAGGTGGAAAAGATGCTGAAAGACCATCGCGACAAGATCGGCGAGGCGGACGCGAAAACGGTGGAAGCGGCGCTTGAATCGACGCGCAAGACGATGCAGGCCGGGTCGGTCGAGGAGATCAACAAGGCGGTCGATAACCTGACGCAGGCCAGCCATAAGCTGGCTGAGGTGATGTACAAGACGTCTTCAACTCCGCCGACCGGCGCTCCGCCGACCGATGGCGCCGCGGGTTCCGCGGAGAAGCCGAAGGACAACGTGGTGGATGCGGAGTTTGTGGACGTGGAAGACAAGAAGTAAGGCGCCGGGCGCACCGGCGCTTTTGCGAAGACTATGGCAGCCGATTATTATAAGACGCTCGGGGTGTCGAAGGAGGCTGATGCGGATGAGATTCGCAAGGCTTACCGGCGCCTCGCGCGTAAACATCATCCCGATCTTAACCCTGGCGACAAGGCGGCGGAAGATCGTTTCAAGACCGTGCAGGAGGCGTACGACGTCCTGAGCGAGCCGAAGAAGAAGCAGATGTACGACCAGTATGGCTTCTACTCGGAAAACGGGATGCCGCAGGGCGGGGCAGCGGGAGCGGGTTCGCGCGGGCCGAACATGGGCTTTGGGGGATTCGATTTCTCGGACGGACCGCACACCGCGGGAGGGCGTCGAGGGACGGCGGAAAGCTCTTCGAATTTCCAGGACATTTTCAGCCAGTGGTTCGGAGGCAAGCAGGCCGATGCCAGCGCGGCTCCGCCAGAGAAGGGCGCGGACCTGGAATACGGCCTCAGTATCGATTTCTGGCAGGCGATCAAAGGGACGCAGGTGCGGCTGAATGTCACTCGTCAGGAGACGTGCCCAACCTGCAATGGCACCGGTTCGCGGGCGGGAGCCAACGCCGTTTGCCCGGAGTGCAACGGCAGCGGCAGCGTGACGCAGACCGCGGGGGCGATGAAGTTCAGTCTGACCTGTCCGCGCTGCGACGGGACGGGGCGGTTGCGCAACAAGTGCACGACCTGCCACGGCGACGGCGTGGTGTCGAAGAGCGAAACGGTGGACGTCCGCATTCCGCCTGGGGCGCAGCAGGGCTCGCGCCTGAGGGTGGCCGGAAAAGGGAACTCCGGGACGCATGGCGCGGCCGCGGGCGACCTGTATATCACCATTCGCGTGGAGCCGCATCCTATTTTCCGGCGCGAAGGGGACGACATCGAGATCACCGTGCCGGTGCGCATCGACGAAGCGGGGCTGGGCACGAAGATCGAAGTGCCGACCATCGACGGGAGGGCTCTGCTGAAGATTCCGCAGGGCACCAAAAACGGGCAGAAGTTCCGGCTGCGCGAAAAAGGCGTGCTGAACTCGCGGACCAATGCGCGCGGCGATCAACTGGTGGAAGTGGCGCTCGAAGCGCCGGTGGTGCAGGACGAACGGACCAAGGAGCTGCTGCGCGAATACGCGACGCTGCATCCGGAAGATCCACGCGCGGAGCTGTGGACCAAGGTGTGACATGGCGAAAAAAAGCAAAGCCGCGTACATGATTTCGGCGGTCGCCGAGCAGTATCAGATTCACCCGCAGACGCTGCGTCTCTATGAACGCGAAGGGCTGCTGAAACCGTCCCGGAGCGAAGGGAATACGCGGCTCTATACCGACCTCGATCTGGAGCGCCTGGAAGTGATTCTGAAACTGACGCGGGACCTGGGTGTGAACCTGGCGGGGGTCGAGATCATCTTGAATATGCGGGAACGGATGGCCGAGATGCAGCGCGAGATCGAGCAGTTCGTTTCGAGTCTGAACGACGAGATTTCGCAGCGGTCGAGGCAGTCGATTCCGGAGCCGGCGTATTCGTTGATACCGGTGATTGAGGCGCGGCGGCCGAAGAAGTAGAGACGCGGAAACCGCTCCCTGCGGTCACGGCTCGGAAGAAGACGGACCGCTCCCGAAGGTCGCGGCTCTATGGCGCGTTATGCGGCCTGGTGAATGGACGCGAAGGCTGGTTGCAAGATGGTTCCGCGGTCTACTCCGAAACGATGCCTGGCGGTGCCGCTGGCGCTGATGAAGGTGGTTTCCTTCACGCCGATGAAGGCGAACAAGGACCGCAGATAAGGCTCGATGAAGTTGAGGGCGTAACCGGGAGTTCCCTGGTCGTAAACGCCGCCCGAAGCCACCAGAAACGTGGCCTTCTTGTGGTGCAACAGGCCGGCGGGCACGCCGTTCTCATAGGAAAACGTCTCGCCGACGCGCGCCACCTGGTCGATCCACAGCTTGAGGGCGCTCGGGATCGAGAAATTATGCATGGGGACGCCGATCACAAATTCGTCGGCGGCCTTTAATTCGGTAATGAGCTCGTCTGAGAGTTGGAGGACTTCACGCTGGCGCGGAGTCAGGCTTCCTTTAGGAGCGTAGGCGGCGCCAATCCATTCGGCATTGATCGGCGAGAGTGGGGTCGCCGTGACATCCCGGGTGATAATTTTACCCTCCGGGTGCGCTTTTCTCCACTTCTCGACGAACTCGGAGGTCAGCTGCCGGCTGAAGGAAGCGCCGTTCCCGAGGGGGCTGGAATCAATTCTAAGAAGCGTGGCCATTTTTCTTTTCTCCTGACACGACATATGATGTCAAAACGACATTTGTCGATTCAAGGAAAGACGACAAATGTTGTGATATTCTGGACAAGTCATGGTTCAGCTCGATCCGCGCATCCGCCGCACCCGCCAGCTATTGCAGCAGGCGCTTGGTAAGCTGCTAGAAAAGAAAGAGTTCGACGATATTTCGATTCAGGACATCGCGGATGCGGCCACGGTCAACCGGGCTACGTTTTACGATCACTATAACGACAAGTTCGAACTGCTCGCCTGCACGGTGGGGTGCAGATTCCAGGAGCTGCTGGCGGAGCGCCAGGTGCAGTTTGAGAGCAACTGTGCCTCAGAGCTGAGGACCCTGGTTCTTGCGGTGTGCGATTACCTGAGCAATTTCAAGCGGCAGATGGAGCCGCACATGGAGTCGGCAATTATCGCAGCGGTGCGGGAAATTCTCCTTTCCGGGATCAGGCAGCACTCGGCGGAGAATGCGATTGCGCCGGAGATGATTGCGGCGTCCGCGAGTTGGGCGATCTATGGCGCGGCGAAAGAATGGGTCGAGACGCCGGATCGCTGCTCCTCGGAGGAGATTGCGGACACAGTGACGAGGCTGGTTGCTCCCGTCCTGCGGGTGCCGGGGTAGCCTAAAGTTGTATGGCCTTGGGCTTGCTCGGCAGATGATGGCATGAGCGAACTCGACTGGGTAACGGCGCGTTTTCAATGTTCGCTGCCGAACGTTTTCCAGGCACTGAGATTACAGGTTGAAGAAGACGTCAAGAAACGCAACGGTCTGCGCCCGAATAATTCCCCTTACGAGTTTAAGGTGATCGAGAACGGCGACGACTTCAGGGTTGTTCTCGAAGCCAAAGAGCTGCAACGGTCGGTTATCTTCCATCTGGCCGAGCACGCGATCATCGTGCGGGACGATCTGGGCACGAGGATATTTGAGGTGACGCTAACCTTTAACGACGAGGGCCAGTGCAAGCTGAAGGTCGATAACGCGGAGCGGGAATTGTGGCAGGTGCGGCGGATGGCTTTGGAGGAACTGTTGTTCCGGGCCAATTAGGGCTCCAGTCTAATCGGCCGAAAATTTGGCTCTACGGCCCGTCAGGCGACACTTCTCCCCTGATAAAGAATGTGGCGGCGGAACAACGCCAATCAGAGCTTGAGAGTTCCCTGCGCGAGGGCGATAAACTCTTCCTTGCCAAAAGCCGTCCCTGCTATTCCCCAGCCCCCGGGAGCGGCTTCGACAAGAAGAACCCACGTTCGATGTGTCAGCGTCGGGTCGCCAGCGATCTTCGCGACGGTCTCCGTGACGTCGCGCACAAGTTGCTTCTGGCCGTCGCGCGATAGGGCAGAGGGCGGCGTCAGGATCTGCACGCGCACCACTCTCGCGTTTTCAGAGGCCGCCGTCTGAATCCGACTCGAGGGCAAAAAGTGAATGAACGCAGCCGTATTCTCCAGGTGGAAGGGCGTTGGTTGTTGCACGCCTTCGGCGCGTAGCACGGCCCTCGTGAGTTGTTCGCCGAGGGCACGGTCGGAGCCGGGCGGAAAGGTGTCGGCCGGCGCATAGACATCGATCATAGGCATAAGCATGTCTCCTGTTCAGTGCCTGCTATCGTAACACGCATGTTTCCGGTTCTCACTGCTGCCATCCGCCGCCAATGTACCACAATTGTGCAGGATCGAGCTTCTACCTGAAACAAGTCCTGATCAGCTTCGCGCACCAGTATGAAAGAGAGTTGGTCTTTTTGTATCAATGGGTTGCGTGCATTTACAAGAGAGAGAGGGTGCTTGCGCCGCGTCCTGCCTTAAGGAGCCTTGGTCACCTGGGATGGGGAGGGAAGCTGGGTGACGCTCCATCCGCCTCCCAGGGCCTGGATCAACTGAACGGCTCCAGCCATCTCGGTCACCCGCAGCGTCACCTCGGTCTGCTGATCGCCCAACAGGATCGTCTGCGCGCTGATCACGTTGAGGTAGGGATCGAGACCGGTCTGGTACCTGGCGAGCGCGATGTCGAGGTATCTTTGCGCGGCTCGGACCGCCTCCTCCTGCTTGGCGATCTGCTGCGAGGTAATACGGACGGTCGCGAGATAATCTTCGACCTGCTGAAAGGCGGTCAGCACGGTTTGCTTATAGGCGGCGACGTCGGCGTTGTAGGTCGCGGTGTATTGGGCGACCGTTGCTTTGCGCAAACCGGCGTCGAAGATCGTCTGGGAAGCCGAGGCTCCCAGCGACCAGAACAGCGCCGGCAAGGAAAACAACTTCGCTATGGTGGACGACTGAAGGCCGCCGCTTCCGGTGAGGCTGAGCGTCGGGTAGTAAGCCGCCCTCTCGATTCCAATGATCGCGTTGGCCTCGGCCATGGTCCGTTCCGCCGCGGCGATATCGGGACGCCGTTCGAGCAATTGCGATGGGACCCCGACAGGGATCGCGGGCACCGGCGTCGCCAGGTTTTTGACCGGCATCGAGAAGCTGGAAGCCGGCTTGCCGATCAGCGTGGCGATGGCATGTTCGTATAAAGCGCGGTTGGTGGCAATGCCGATTCCCGCCGCTTCCGCGGTTTCGAGCGTTACTTCCGCCTGAGCGACCGCCTCGGAGTTGTCGATGCCGGTTTCATACAGCGCCCGGGTCAGGTCCAGCGCCTTACGATCGGCTTCGACCGTGCGGTTATACAAATCCTGGAGCGCGTCCTGCCCGCGCAGCTCGAAATAAAACGCGGCTAGAGCGGCCTGTTCGGTCAGACGCTCGTTTTCAAGATCGGCGGCGCTGACCTGGGCGGCGTATTGAAACTCGCGGACGGTGTTGCGGACCCGGCCCCACAGGTCGGGCTCCCAGGACACGTCGATGGGCAGGGCAAAATCGGTGCCGGAGCTTCTGGTCGAAGTGGAGGTCGACGACGTACCTGTCGTCCCTGTGGTTCCGGTTCCCGAGCTCACAGCGGCTGCGCCTCCTCCGGCCTTGGTAAATGCCGGATTGAAGGTCACGGTGGGAAAGTAGCCTGCGCGCGCCTCCCGCACCTGTGCGCGGGCGGCCATGAAGTTCTGAAAGTATTGCGCGATGTTCTGGTTGTCGATGTTCAATTGCTCTTCGAGCGCGTTGAGCTCGGGCTCATTGAACACTTCCCACCATTTCCCCTTGAGCGCCGCGTCCTGCGGCTGCGCGGGCTGCCAGGTGCCGGGAGGCGCGGAGGTGTAAGCCGCGGGAGCCGATTCCTTGAAAGCCGGCGGAGCCGGAGCGACGGGCGCCACATACCGGGGGCCGACATTGCAGCTGCTCAGAAAAATGGCGATCGACGCGACGCAGGCGATCCCTCTGAGCTTTTTATGGTGCAGAATTCGTCCCCTTTTTCTGTGTTCCACGGAGCAACCCAAGTGCCAAGCCCTCGGCTCCCTTTGAAAATAGAGACAGGCGACGTTCACGGCGTATCCTGGAACTGAAAAAAAGTCACAGTTCGCGGACCGCGAGTGCAGGAAACACACACTCGAAAACGCTGAGCCGTTCAAGTAACGCAGGCATGCCGGCGAGGGTTCTTTGAAGGACCAAAATAAGCCGCAAAAAGGGAATCGCGGGCAGTCGTGACTGAACGGGCTAAGTCGAATAGTATTAAGTGTTTTCCTTGGATGGCTGGCCGTCCGGCAGTGCTGACCGTATTTGGACGCATGACTATATACAGTCACGGTCCGGCGAGACCGGATTCGTGATTTTCCATACCTGCTCGTCCGCCGGTTTTGGTCGTTTGCGTGCTCGCGCATTGCTTGACCGGCTCCCGAGACTATTCGCCCGGTAGCCGGGAGCCAAAATGGAAGATCCGGACAAGCAGCCCATCGGCCCTGACCATCGACTCGCGGCTCCTCCGCCTCCGCGGCGCCGGGTGGCGCGCACCGTTATCTGGATCGTGGTGCTCCTGGTGCTTTTGCTGGCGCTGTTTCTGTTCTGGCGCCATTACGAAAACGCCAAGAAAGCGGCGGCCGCGGCACGCCCGGTCGCGCCGGGGACCACCGTGACCTCGGTGACGGCGAAAAAGGGCGACATTGGCGTTTATCTCAACGCCATCGGCACGGTGACTCCGGTTTATACCGATTCGATTACCAGCCAGGTGACCGGGCTGATCGTGGCGGTGCACTATACCGAGGGCCAAGTTATCCAGAAAGATGATCCGCTGGTGGATATCGACCCGCGTCCTTATCAGGCGACGCTTTTACAGGCGCAAGGGGCGCTCCAAAGGGACGAAAATGTGCTGGCGCAGGCCAAAATGGACCTGGAACGCTACCGCGACGCGTGGGCGCGCAATGCCATTGCGAAGCAAATCCTGGACGACCAGGAAAAGCTGGTGCTCCAGGACGAGGGGACGGTTAAGAACGACCAGGGAACGGTGCAATACGATCAGGTGCAGCTGGACTTCTGCCATATCACCGCGCCGATCGCCGGGCGCGTGGGTTTACGGCTGGTCGATCCGGGCAACGTGGTGCAGTCGGCCGGTAGCGTCACCCTCGCCGTCATCACACAGCTGGCGC
>JBEKOZ010000240.1:0-7243 GCA_049521275.1 Bryobacteraceae bacterium
GATCCGCCGAGCCATCTCCCTCGCCAAAGGCGACCTCCGCCAAATCGACCATCAGCATATCGAAGCCGTCCTCAACCTCAAGCGCACCCTCCACCTCCCCGGCCTGACCGTCACCCGTTCCTTCGATTGGCTCCGCTTCGCCCCCCCAACCACCACTCCTCCCCCCGCCCCCCGGGAAATCACCGCCCCTGGCCTCTACCCCTCCCCCGACCGCCTCACGCAAATCTGCGTCGAAGTCGCTCAATCCGCTCCCTGTGCTACTCTGAAGTCGAAAGCATGTTGGCCTCTTGTATTGCGTGGATGGCGCCCCGGTGACCACTACCGCCCGCAAGGACGCTCCCGCGATCATAAGATCCAGGAAATGTTTCAAAAGGCCCGCGTGCCCTCCTGGAGGCGGGTTTTCTGGCCGATTCTTCAGAGTGGGGATAAAGTCCTGTGGGCGCGTCAGTTCGGCGTCGCCGCGGAATTCGAGTCAGTCCTCGAAGTCCGGGAAATTACGCTTTGATGAACCTTATTGCGGATGTCGGCGTCTATTTAGGTACAGGTGGTAACTTTGGTCTGGAGCGCACGCGTGGCGTGGGCTGTAAAGTTTGGAGCGCACACGCAGTGCGCGCTGTTATGTGTTAGGGAGATGTCATGAATTCATCGAGTGTTCGTAACGGAGTCCTATGGCTGGTGATCGTCTGCCTGGTCGTCCTGGTTTGGTTTGCTTTCAGAAGCAGCAAAACCACCGGCCTCAACCCACAGTTCTCGGAGCTGGTCAATGACGTGAAGGCTGGGAAGGTCGACTCCGCCAAAATCAACTCGGCGACCGGCGATATCGACGGCAAGATGAAAAACGGCGACGTCTTCCACTCCACCGTTCCTCCCACCTATAACGACTTCACCACGCTGCTGCTCGACAAAGGCGTGCTGGTCAAAATCGACAAGGACAGCAACGGCAGCTGGGTTGGCATTCTGGTCAACGCCGTCCCCTTCGTTCTCCTGCTCGGCTTCTGGATCTTCATGATGCGCCAGATGCAGTCCGGCGGCAATAAAGCCCTCAGCTTCGGCAAGAGCCGCGCCCGCCTGCACTCCTCGCAGCAGAAAAAGGTGACCTTCAAGGATGTCGCCGGCGTCGAGGAAGCCAAGGAAGAATTGCAGGAGATCATCGACTTCCTGCGCGAGCCCCAGAAGTTCCAGAAGCTCGGTGGGCGCATTCCCAAGGGCGTGCTGCTCATCGGTTCGCCCGGTACCGGCAAGACCCTGCTCGCCCGCGCCATCGCCGGCGAAGCCAACGTGCCGTTCTTCTCCATCTCCGGTTCCGATTTCGTCGAAATGTTCGTCGGCGTGGGCGCCAGCCGCGTGCGCGATCTGTTTGAACAAGGCAAGAAGAACGCCCCCTGCATCATCTTCATTGACGAAATCGACGCGGTCGGCCGCCATCGCGGCGCGGGCCTCGGCGGCGGACATGACGAGCGCGAACAGACCCTCAACCAGTTGCTGGTCGAGATGGACGGCTTCGAATCGAATGAAGGCGTTATCCTCGTTGCCGCCACCAACCGTCCCGACGTGCTCGATCCGGCGCTCCTGCGTCCGGGCCGTTTTGATCGCCGCGTCGTCGTCGGACATCCCGACGTCAAGGGCCGCGAAGCCATCCTCCGCGTCCACACGAAAAAGGTTCCTTTGTCGGACGATGTGGATCTCTCCGTTCTCGCCCGCGGCACACCCGGTTTTGCGGGCGCCGATCTTGCGAACCTGGTCAACGAAGCGGCGCTCGTAGCCGCGCGCCAGAATCGCAAAGTGGTTACGCAGTGGGATTTCGAACTGGCCAAAGATAAAGTGATGATGGGCGTCGAACGCAAGAGCCTCATCATCAGCGACGAGCAGAAAAAGGTCACCGCCTATCATGAGGCCGGCCACGCATTGGTCGCCGCGCTGACTCCCAGCGCCGACCCTCTGCATAAAGTCACCATTATCCCGCGCGGCATGGCGCTGGGCTTGACCATGCAGCTCCCGCTCGATGACAAGCAGACCTACCGCAAGGAATTTCTGGAAGCCGATCTGGCCATCCTCATGGGCGGCCGCATCGCCGAGGAGCTGTTCCTCCATCACATGACCACCGGCGCCAGCAACGATATTGAGCGCGCCACCGACATGGCCCGCAAGATGGTTTGCGTGTGGGGCATGAGCGAGCTCGGCCCCCTGAGCTTCGGCAAGCGCGAGGAGCAGATTTTCCTCGGCCGCGAAATCGCCCAGCATCGCGATTACTCTGAAGAGACCGCCATCCGTATCGACGAGCAGGTTAAAAAACTGGTCGAAGGCGGCTACCAGCGCGCCAAGAAGATCATTGAAGAGCATGGCGACGCACTGGAACGCATTGCGGCCGCGCTGCTCGAACGCGAAGTCCTGGACGGCGCCGAAGTCATGCAGCTGATCAACGGCCAGACCCTGGCCGCCGTGCAGCCGCCGCCCACCGGCGACGGGACGCAGCAAGTCATCAAGCCCGAAAAGCCGGAACCCGGCCGCCGCACTCCTGGCATGCTCGAGGGCGGACCCCAGCCTGCGTGATACTGCGCGAAAACCGGGACTGACCACTCTGTCCCCAGGCGCCGCGATCTTCGCCCAGACGCCTCACCGTCCGTCGCCAGTGGACAGAGCGGTCTGTCCCGGCTTTCGCCCCTTATGATTCCGCCGTTCCGCGCCTATCTCTTTGACCTCGACGGCACCCTCGTCGACTCCGCCGCCGATATCTGCGGAACCATTCAAACCGTGCTCCGCGCCTCCGGCCGCGACGACGTTCCGGACGCTCTGCTTCGCCGCTACATCGGCCGCCATCTGATCGACCTCTTCACCGACCTGGGCTTCGCCCGCGAATCGATGGACCAGATGGTCGCCGATTATCGAGCCCTTTACACCGCCGGCGGCCACGCCAATACCATCGTTTATCCCGGCGTGCCGGAAATGCTCAGCCGCCTCCGCGGCCTGAAGTCAACCGCGACCACGAAAGGCACTCCCACCACAAGAATTGTTCTCGAAAAATTCGACCTTATAAAATATTTCAATCACGTGCAGGGAACCGACGGATTTCCCGCTAAACCCGAGCCCGATGTGATCTTCAAGTCACTGGAAATATTAGGAGTTACGCCCCAGGAGTGCCTGCTGGTCGGCGATTCTCCCGCGGATATGGAAGCCGGCCGCCGCGCAGGTGTCCAAACCTGTGCCGTTTCTTACGGTTACGGCGATCTTGTCGCCATGGCGAAGTTCAGCCCAGGTTTTTGGATCGACCACCCCTCCGAACTGATCTAATATAATGTAATCACCATGCCATTTTATCTGTCTAAAATGGCCCCATAGTCCTCGTCGTGACTGATCCTTTTACGATCGCGCGGACAAAACCATGACACAACCAGACAAACAATATCTCTTAGCCAGTGACTTCGATCAAACCCTGAGCTTCCACGACTCGGGAATTATTCTGAGCGAAATCCTCGGCATTACCGGATTCGAACAAAAAATCGCCGGCCTTTCGAACATCCATTTGGTACAGCAGGGCGGGGAACTCGCCTACCTTGTTCTACACGACCCCGAGTACCGCCGCGTGCGCCGGGAACACTTGATCGAGGCCGGCAAGCGCGTCCGACTCAAGCCCAACATCCGCCTGCTCTCCCAACTCCTGGAAGGCTTGGAAGGATATAAATTTTCTTTCTACGTGATCTCCGCCGCCCCGGTCGAGGTCATCCAGTCCGCGCTCGAAGGAATCGTCCCCGCCGATCACATTTTCGGCACTCGTTTCCGCTACGCCGAATCGGGCGAGATCGAATCCATTGAGCAGGTCCCCGCGGGCTACGGCAAAGTCGCGGTCCTCGAAGAGCTCACCGCGAAGCTGCAAATCAGCCACAACCGCGTCATCTACGTTGGCGACGGCAGCTCCGACGTCCACGTCATGCTGCACGTCAACCGCCGCGAAGGCCTCACTATCGCCGTGTCGGAAAACAAGTACATTACCCAGATCGCCAAGCGGACCATCCTCTCAGACGACGCCTTGAGCGTGCTCATTCCCGTCCTCGAAGACGTCGCCGAATGGCCGTCCTCGAAGATCCGCGCTCTGTTCGAATCGCAGGGATTCGTCCTCCAGGAATGGGAAAAAGTCCGCACCGATTCGCTGACCATTTCGAAAACTTCTTCACCCCAAGCGGTGAACGCCTGATGCGCGGTGACTGGATCGGGTGGCTCGCGACCATCGTCTTCATGACCTCGTATATCTCGAAAAGCCCGGCCATGTTGCGCCGCGTGCAAGCATTGGCCTCGTGCCTGTGGCTCACCTACGGAGTCATGATTCACTCCGTGCCGATGATCGTGGCGAATTTTCTGGTCGCGGCCGTCGCGCTTTATTCGTCCTTCAACGCGTCTAAATCCAACCGCCCCGCATAAATCGCCATGCCCACCGCGGCGTGGATGTTCATCGCTTTTAGCGCGCGAATATCGTCCACCGTGGTAATTCCCCCCGCCGCGGTGATCTCGTGCGAAGTCGCCGCGCGCAGCCGCCGGAACCATTCGAGATCGGTCCCCTGCATCATCCCCTCTTTGTCGACATAGGTGCAAAGAAACCCGCCGCAGAACTGCTCCAGCCGCCCGATCGCCTCCTCGGCCGTGAACCCCGTCGCTTCCTGCCAGCCCTTCACCACGATCTTCCCGTACCGCGAATCCAGCGCAATGACGATTTTCTCCGGCCCCACAGCCGCTGCGATTTCATCGATCTCCGGAGTAAACGCCGCCGTCCCGACAATCACGCGATGCGCGCCTTGGCCGATCAGTTTCCGCGCCCGCTCCGCCGTGCGCACTCCTCCGCCGATGCGGCACTTCGCGCGCGACGCCAGCAATTCCACCAGCGCGTGGTTTTCACCGCGACCCATCGCCGCGTCGAGATCGATCACCTGAATCTCGGGAAACGCCCGAAACTTCGCCAGCATTTCGAGCGGCGCACCGCCCTCCAGAGCCTTGTCGCGCCCCTGCACCAACTGGACCACTTTCCCGTCCATCAAATCGATGCAGGGAATAATCACAACCGCACCGTTGCGCCGTGCTCGTCGAGAAACCTTTTCAAATCGCCCACCGTGTAAGTCCCGTAGTGGAAAATCGAAGCAGCCAGCGCCGCGTCCGCAACTTGAAACACCTCTAAAAAGTCCTCGGGTTTTCCGGCGCCTCCCGACGCGATCACCGGCACTCGCGTCGCTTCCCTCACCGCCCTGGTCAGCGCGCAATCGAAGCCGGTTTTGACGCCGTCGGCGTCCATCGACGTCAGCAGAATTTCTCCCGCGCCGAGCTCTTCTCCTCGCCGCGCCCATTCGACCGCGTCGATCCCCTCATCGTCCCGCCCGCCGCGCGTAAACACGTTCCAACCCCCGTTTTCATTGCGCCGCGCATCGATCGCCAGCACCACCGCCTGCGCCCCGAACTCGCGCGAAAGCTCCGAAATCAGCTCCGGCCTCCGCACCGCGGCCGTGTTGACGCTCACCTTGTCCGCGCCCGCATGCAGAATGTTGCGCGCGTCTTCCACTCCGCGAATCCCGCCGCCCACGGTCAGCGGAATAAACACCTCCCGCGCCGTCCGCGCCACCACGTCCACCATCGTCCCGCGATCGTCGCTCGACGCCGTGATGTCCAGAAACACCAGCTCATCGGCCCCTTGATCGTTGTAGCGAGCCGCCAGCTCGACAGGGTCCCCTGCGTCGCGAAGGTTCACAAAATTAACCCCCTTCACCACGCGCCCGCCCGTAACATCGAGGCACGGAATAATGCGCTTCACGAGCATACAAAGTTGCTCATCATCTTCAATCCCACCGCACCCGATTTCTCCGGATGAAACTGCACCGCGCAAATATTTTTGTGTTCGATCACCGCCGTAAAGCGCACTTCGTAAGTACAAATCGCCGACGCCTCCGGCACCGCGGGCGCATAGAAGCTATTCGCGAAATACAGGTAAGGCGCCTCGCCCGTTCCCTCCAGCAACCTCGATGCGCGTACCCGTTCGAGCGAATTCCAGCCCATATGCGGCACGCGCAACTCGCCCGAAAACCGTTCGATCCGCCCCGGAAAAATTCCCAACCCGCGCGCCTCCGGAGCCTCGTCGCTGGATGCAAAAAGCGCCTGCAACCCGAGACAAATCGCCAGAAACGGCACGCCCGCGTCGAGCCGCTCCAGCAGCGCATCGCGCACCGCGAGATCGTCGATCGCCCTCATCATCTGCCCGAAATGCCCGACGCCCGGCAAAATAATTTTCGTCGCGCGCCGCAACCCGTCCGCATCGCGCAGCAGCTCGTACTCCGCGTCGATCGCGCCGAGCGTGTTCTCGACCGACCGCAAATTCCCCGCGCCGTAATCGAGAATCGAAATCACAGCAGTCCTTTGGTCGACGGCAACTGGTCCTTCAAGCGCGCGTCTTTCGAGCACGCATACTTCATCGCCCGCGCGAAGCCTTTGAAAACCGCCTCGATCTTGTGATGATTGGAGCGTCCATAGAGCACCTTCACGTGCACATTCGCCCCCGCCTTATTCACGAAACCGTCGAAAAAATCGTGCACCAGTTCCGTTTGCAGATCGCCGACCACGCGCACCTTCACGCGATCTTTATAAACCAGCGCCGGCCGTCCGCCTAAATCGAGCGCGACCACCGCCAGCGTCTCATCCATCGTCTGCACGAAATAACCGGCGCGATTGATCCCTTTGCGGTCGCCCAGAGCCTGCGCGAAAAGCTCGCCAAGCACGATGCCCGTGTCCTCTACCGTGTGATGCTGGTCGACATCCAGATCGCCGTCGCACTTGAGCGTCAGATCGAAGCCGCCGTGCTTGGCAAACAATTCCAACATGTGGTCCAAAAAACGGATGCCAGTCGAAATGTTGTAGACATCGTGCCCTTCAATCTTCAAACTTGCCTGGATGCGCGTCTCTTTGGTGTTGCGCTCGATCGTCGCCTTTCTCACAGCGCACCCTCAATCTCATTGATGTTTTCGATAATCGCCACAGCCTTTTCCTGCTCGAACAGTCTTACCAGATCCCCGCGCCGCGAATGCGATTCGGCCGCGATGCCGATAAACGGCACACCCGCCGCTCGGGCTGAGCGCGCATCGTCCACCGTATCGCCGACGTAGATCAGCTTGCGCCCCGGCTTCATGCGTTGAATGGAATGAAGCCCGTCGGGCGCGGGTTTTCCATTCACCACGTCGTCGGAGCAGATGATCGGATCGAAGCGAAGATCGGCCGC
>JBEKOZ010000241.1:0-7238 GCA_049521275.1 Bryobacteraceae bacterium
GACGCAGCACATATGCGTTGAACAGCGTGAACAGCGCCGTGTTCAGCCCGAGCCCGACACCCAGCGTGAGCACCACCGTGATCGCAAAAGCCGGAGCGCCGCGCAAAGTTCGCAGCGCATAGCGAATATCCCTAAACATGTAACTAAAGACACCGAATCGCGTGGATTATTACATCTCATCCGCCGAAGGACCGTACGACGCTGGCACGGCGACATCGTTCAATCGCAGATAGACGGTGAATTGACCGCGATGATGGATGATGTGATTCATCGCCATGGCGCGCAGCGCGGCAATACGAGGCGCTTCGAATAATTTCTTCTCTTTGTAGATCAGGTGCCAGGGTTGCCGCAAATGGTCGTCGGTGGCGCCCGCAATCGCTTCGTGTGTCGCCGCGATGTTCTTGTCGAACATCTCCAGCAGCTCGGCGCGATTCTTCACCACCGTGGGCTTGTATTCCCCTTTGTCGAAATTGATCCCGTCCGTCTGGATGATCGCGGTTCCGAAAGCGGGAAGCTCCGCCAGGTGCGTCGCCAATCTCCCCATCGTCATCGACTTCTGGTGCGGCTTCCAATCGAACTTGTCGTCGGGAACCCGTTCGAGCGCCTTTCGTGTCAACTTCATCTCGTTATCGAACTCCGGCAACAGAGCCTGGCTCATCGTCATTCGCGCTAATCCTCCGCGTCGATTGTATCGCAGGATAGAATAGAAGATTCACGTGCAACAGGTCGGGCGCTACCAGATCGTCGCGGAATTGGGGCGGGGCGCAATGGGCGTCGTCTATCAGGCCCTGGATCCCGCCATCGGGCGCACCATCGCGATCAAGAGCATCCGGCTCCAGGACCTCACTGACACCGCCGAACGCGAGCGGCTCCGCGAGCGCCTCGTGCGCGAAGCCCAATCGGCCGGCATTCTCTCCCATCCCGGTATCGTGACCATTTACGACATCGGCGAAGAAGAGGGCATGGCCTATATCTTCATGGAATTCGTCAATGGTCCGCCGCTTGAAAAAATGCTGACGCGCGATCATACGCCGGATAAGGAGACCCTCCTCAGCATTTTTCGCCAGACCGCCGCCGCGCTCGATTACGCGCATAAGAAAGGCATCGTCCACCGCGATATCAAGCCCGCTAACATCATGATCCATGAGGATGGCACCGCCAAGATCACCGACTTCGGCGTGGCCAAAATCGTTTCGCAGCAGATGACCCTCGCCGGAGCCATGATGGGCACGCCGAGCTACATGTCGCCCGAGCAGGTCCAGGGCGGCGTCATCAGCGGACGCGCCGACCAGTTTTCGCTCGCCGTCATCGCCTATGAAGCGCTCACTGGCGAAAAGCCGTTCGTCGCCGAATATCTGCCCACCCTGCTGTTCAAAATCGTCCGTGAGGAGCCGCTGCTCCCGCAGCGCTTGAATCCCACGCTAGGCCCGCAGGTGGGCTCCGCGCTGCATAAGGCGCTTTCGAAGAATCCCGCCGACCGCTACGAAAACTGCACCGATTTCATCAACGCGCTCTCCACCGCCTGCAACGCGACCCCTGGCTGGATGCCCCTCCCGCGCGGCGCGAGCCTCAACATGCCTACTGTCGGATCGCAGGATGGCATGGGCGCCACAGTCGATGATGTACACCAGAGTGATGTACACCAGAGTGATGTACACCAGAGTGATTTACACCAGGGTGATGTGCGAAGGCCAACCGCCGACCGCCCCGTTCCCCCGTCGCTTCCGCCGCTCGAAGTGCCGCCGCCTTTCGAGCCCCGAGCCCGCCGCGACGCCCACAACCCCTCGAGCCATGCGATCCGCAACATGCTGCTCTCCGCCGTGGGAGTCGCTCTTCTGCTGATCGGAATCTTCCTCGTCATCCAGAAATTCTCCGCTCGCCAAACCCCGTCGCCCGCGCCCGTCGCGCAGTCCACGCCCGCGCCCCAGGAAGCGATTCCCCCGCCTCCCGATACCCCTGCGCCGCCCGAAGTGAAAAAAGAGGAAAAAGAAAAGAAAGAGCAGGAAGAAAAGAAGGAAGAGCCTGCTCCCGCGCCAGAGCCCGAAAAGCCCAAGCCGGTAGTGATCAAGCCAGCCCCGCCCACAGAGGTCGCCCCGCGCCGCACCGCCGAGGCTGATTTTCAGGTCACCGCCTCACCCGCCGGCGCCACCGTGATCTTCGATAGTGATTCCTCCACCCGTTGCAAATCGCCCTGTAATATTTCGTTGTCCGCCGGCCGCCACACCTTCGTCGTCCAGCACCCCGGCTACCGCGACGCCCATCGCATCATCGAAATTCCGCGCGACGCCGGCCTCATCGTCGACCTCGCCAGGCAGATGGGGTCTCTCAGCCTGATCACCAATCCGCCCGGCCTCACCGTGATCGTCGACGGCCAGGAACAACCCAAGAGAACGCCCGCGATTCTCACCCTCACCGTCGGCGCCCATCACGTCGAAGTAACCAGGGGAGGGGAAAAGCAGGAGTTCACCGTCGACATCCGCGACAACCTGCTCAGTTCAAAATTCATCGAATGGACCCAATGACTCTTTCCAGAAGAACTTTTTTCGCGCTCACCGCCGGCGCTCTCCTGGCGCAGGACAAAACCGGCATGAACGTCCTCTCGCGCCGTCCCGAGGACCTGGAGATGCCCCTTTCCGGTTTCTCAGATTACATCACCCCGATCGAGCATTTCTTCGTTCGCACCCACGTCTACGTCCCCACCGTCGACCTGCCCGCCTGGCGCCTCACCGTCGACGGCGAAGTCGCCACCCCGCTCACCCTCACCATGGACGAGCTCAAGAAACTTCCCTCCACCGAACTGGTCAGCGTCGTCGAATGCGCCGGCAATGGACGCGGCTTCATTGACCCTCCCGTCCCCGGACTTCAGTGGACCAACGGCAGCGTCGGCAACGCCCTTTGGCGCGGCGTCCGTCTCGCCGACCTCCTCGCGCGCGCCGGCATCAAGGATTCCGCCAAGGAAGTTCTATTCAACGGAGCCGACGTGCCCATCGGCACCATGCAGGATTTCCGCCGCACCGTCACCGTGAAGAAAGCGCTCGACCCCAACACCCTGCTCGCCTACGAAATGAACGGAACGACCCTCCCTGTCAAGCACGGTTTCCCTCTGCGTGTCGTCGCTCCCGGCTGGGCCAGCGATTCGTGGATAAAATGGCTCACCAACATCACCGTCCTCGACAAGGAATTCGACGGCTTTTGGATGAAGAACGCGTATCGCCGGCCCGACCACCCCATCGCCCCCGGTTCCGCCATGGCCCTCGATAAAATGGTTCCCGTTACCAGCCTGCGCGTGAAGAGCGTCATCTCGACTCCCCTCGACGGAGCCTTCGTAAAACTTGGCGATGCGGTAGTCGTGGCAGGCGTAGCCTGGTCCGGCGATAAAGGCCCCATCACCTCCGTCGACCTCTCCACCGACGGCGGACGTTCTTGGAGACCCGCCACGCTGGACCAGCGGAAAACCCAATTCGGCTGGCGTCCCTGGAGCTTTTCCTTCCGTCCCGATCGCGAAAGTTACTATAACGTGATGGCCCGCGCCACCGATGCCAGCGGCGACAGCCAGCCGTTCGCGCAGGAATGGAATCCCTCAGGCTACGGCTGGAACGCGGTGCAGCGCGTCGGCGTGAACGTCGCGGAAAATCCGGAAAAGCCAGTGATTTCACTTGGCGGAGGCAGGTCCATCCCGCCCGACGCGACTTTCAAAGACACCTGCCTCACCTGCCACGAAGTGGATGTGATCGCACAGCAGCGCCTCACGCGAGCCCAATGGGATCGCGAAATCACGAAAATGACCAACTGGGGCGCCCCGGTAAAGCCGGAAAATCGCGACGCCATCCTGAACTATCTAGCAGAACGCTTTGGCCCGCGCCCGCGCTAAGTCAATATGTGATTGTGGGGCCGGGCTTCAGCCCGCAGCCGACTTCAGGCGGCTCCTAGGCACTACCGAGCCGCGACCGCAGGAAGCGGTTTCAGCCCCTAGCCGCGCCTTAACTCTTCGTTTTCTCGCGACCTCAGCGTTGCTGCGTGAAACGTCTTAGTCATGCAGCGTAGTATCCAAAAACGCCCGCAGCCGGTGACTCCGCGAAGGATGCCGCAGCTTCCGCAGAGCCTTAGCCTCAATCTGCCGAATGCGTTCTCTGGTCACCGCGAAATGCTGCCCCACTTCTTCGAGCGTATGCTCGCTCCCGTCCTGCAACCCGAAGCGCATGCGGATGATTTTCTCTTCGCGCGGGCTCAGCGTCTTCAGCACCTCCGCTGTCTGCTCGCGCAAATTTAGATTGATCACCGCTTCCGAAGGCGACACCACCCGCCTATCGATGATGAAATCCCCCAGGTGCGACTCTTCCTCTTCGCCCACCGGAGTCTCGAGCGAAATCGGCTCCTGCGCGATGCGCAGCACCTTCCGCACCTTGCCCACCGGCAGTTCCATCTTCAACGACAGTTCCTCTGTCGTCGGCTCGCGCCCCAGGTCCTGCTGCAGCTGCCGCTGCATGCGCACCAGTTTGTTGATCGTTTCGATCATGTGCACCGGAATGCGAATGGTCCGCGCCTGGTCCGCGATCGCCCGCGTAATCGCCTGCCGCACCCACCACGTCGCGTAGGTCGAGAACTTATAGCCGCGCAGATAATCGAACTTGTCCACCGCTTTCATCAGGCCGATGTTGCCTTCCTGTATCAGGTCCAGGAATTGCAGCCCGCGGTTGGTGTAGCGCTTGGCGATCGATACCACCAGGCGCAGGTTCGCTTCGATCAACTGTTTCTTGGCGACCTCCGCTTCCAGTTCGCCGCGCTCCACAATTTGCAGCGTCCGCCGCAGCTCCGTCGCGCCCGCGCCCGAATCCTCTTCCAGTTGCTGGATGCGCTGGCTCTGCGTCCGAAGTTCCTTGCGCAACGCCCCCGCACTGGCTGCCGAACCGTTCGCCGGAGCCTCCAGCTTTCTCTGGATGCGTGCAATCTCGCGCTCCAGCGGCCGCAGGTCCTCGACCGCCACTCGCAGGCGGCTGGCCAGCGCGCGCCTGGTGGTCGAGCTGAACGGGATGGCCCGGATCAAGCGCGAAATATTCACCATCGTGCGCGCCAGGCTCCAGCGCAGGGAACGATGCATTTTCGGTTTCATTCCGCGCGATATGGCTTGTAATTTCTGTCGGAACTGCTGCGCTTTCCGGTAATGTTTCTCGATTTCCCCGATCGTTTTTGACAGGTCTTCCGCCTGCTCCGCGACATTTTCGTCGGTCACCACCAGGTCCGGCATCACCAGCATTTCGCGGACCATGAACGAATCGCGGCGCAGCGTGTCGGCCAGCGTCAGAATTTCGCGGATCACCAGCGGCGACCGGGATAGCGCTTTGCGCACCGCCGTCTGCCCCCGTTCAATCCGTTTCGCGAGCTCGATCTCGCCTTCGCGCGTCAGCAGCGGAACCGTTCCCATTTCGCGCAGATACATGCGCACGGGATCGTTGGTTTTATCGATGAACTCCTGGGCCAACTCCAGTTCGGTGGGCTCGTCGCCTTCTTCGAGCTTCTTGTCGAAGTCGATCTTCGGCTCTTCCAGGATCTCGACGCCGGCGCCGTCGAACTCGGTGAGGATCTCCTCCAGCTCGCGTCCGCCCGGGTAACCTTCCGTCAGCAGTTCGTTGACCTCGTCGTAGAGAACGTACCCCTTCTCTTTTCCGGTGTCCATCAACTGCTTCAGCCGGCCGAATTTTTCTTCAAGTGCCACTAGACCCCGATACCCTTGCAGTAATCTTTTCCCTGGTTTATTCTCGCGGTTGCCAAGGCTAATTTCATTCAGTGTACAACACCGGCCGCGCCGGATTCGCCGCCCGATTTGCTCCGCGCGCTGTTTGCTTCCTTCTCCAGCCGTCCCAATTCAACCATCCATGCGAGCGCGTCTTCGACTTGCCCCTCGCGCTCCGCCGATTTCACTCGCGCCCGCAGCTCGTCGATGCGGCGTTTCGCCGCGCTGCCTTCCAGGCTCCGCAGGCAGGCGCGCGCCAATTCGAGTGACAAAGTTTCGTCACTAATATCATCGGCTGCGACCACCTCGTGCAATAGACTTTGGAGCTCGGGCGTTAGCCGCGCATCCAGCCCCGAAAACGTCACCCCCGCGCCTGAATCCATCATGTGCCGCAGGGTTTCCAGTATTTCGCGCGTCTGAAACTCCGCAATCAGATCCGGCGTCAGCATGGGAAGGATCTCGGCGCGCACCTCCGCGCTCGAAATCGCCGCATTCAGCAGGATGCGTTCCACCGCCGGAACCGCCGCGGGTTCCTTGGCCGCTGGTTTGGCCGGAGTCCTTCGATCCGTCGCCGCCTTTTTGAACTGTTCCAGCACGAGGCCCGCGTCCACTCCTAAGTATCCCGCCAAATCGTTGGCAATGGCCGCCCGCTCCAGCTTGTCGCCGATTTTCTGTATCGATGGCAACAGGAATCGAAACGCCTCCATGCGTCCGTCGGAGCTGCGCATATCGAACCTTTGCCGCGCCCGGTCGGCCAGCCAGTGAAAATAAGTGCTCGCCGCATCCAGCTTGGCGCGATACGCGTCCGCGCCGTTCTGTTTCACATACTCGTCCGGATCGAGCCCTCCGTCGAGCGCCAGCACCCTCACCTGCACTCCTTCATCGAGCAGCATCGGAAGCGCCTTCTCAGATGCCTTCGCGCCCGCGTTGTCCGGGTCGAAATTCACCACCACGTGATCGGAATGCCGGTGAATCACTCTGGCCAGTTCATTTCCGAAAGCGGTGCCGCAGCTCGCCACTACTTCTTTGACGCCCGCCGAATAAACCCCGATCACGTCCATGTAGCCTTCCACCAGCACCGCGCGTCCGGAACTGCGCATCGCGCTGCGCGCCCGGTGCAGGTTGTACAGTACGGATGACTTTCTATAGATCGGCGTTTCACCGGAATTTAAATATTTTGGCTGATCCTGCTCCCGCATCGCCCGTCCGCCGAATCCGATCACTTTCCCGGATTCGTTATGGATGGGGAACATCAGGCGGCCCCGGAAGAAATCGAAATATCCCGAGCCATCCTCGCGCCGCCGCACCAGGCTCGATGCCTCCATCTGCTCCTGCGTGAAATGCCGCTCGCCGAACGCGCGCACCAGCGCCTGTCCCGAGGGCTCCGCATAGCCCAACTGAAACGTGTCGATCGATTCGGCGCTGATCCCGCGCTTGACTAAATAACTGCGGGCCTCCGCTCCGCTCGGCCCGCGAAGATTCGATTGAAACATTTCCGCCGCCATCG
>JBEKOZ010000242.1:0-7214 GCA_049521275.1 Bryobacteraceae bacterium
TCTATGCCACGCCCACCATCCCCATCAGCCCCACCGATCTTTGCCCCGCTTCCATGTACGGCTCCAGGTTCCTGAGCATTCCGGCCCCGGGCACGGAGAACGACGACCACAATCCTCAGCGCGTCGCGCCGCGCAATCTGTACGACCTGGCCATCGGCCACGACAACATCTTCCACGGCGATAAATACAAGGTAAGCCTGCGGCTGACCGTGATCAACCTGACAGATAAGGAAGCCCTGTACAACTTCCTCTCCACTTTCAGCGGAACGCACTATGTGAGCCCGCGCGCCGTCACCGGAACCGTTGGCTTCCACTTCTAGAATAGGGAGGACTTTGCTCCTCGCCGGACTCTGGTATCTCCCCAGAGCCCAGGCGCAGGATCCCTTTGAAATCCACATCTACGAATATGAACCCCTGTCCTGGCGCGAGTATAGCCTCGAAGCGCATCTGAATTTCATGGCGCAAGGGACCACCCTGAGCGACGGGTCCCTTCTGCCCACCAGTCACCAGACGCATTTGACGCTGGAACCAAGCTTCGGAGTCACTGAGAATTTCGCCGTGGGGTTCATGTTTCTGAACGCCTGGGAGCCGGGGTACGCTCCCCAATTCGCGGGCTGGAGGGTTTTGCCGCATTTCTACGCGCCGGAGACATGGCGTCTGCCCTTTCGTCTGGGGTTTGTTTCGGAATTTTCTTTTCAGAACATCCGTTATGAAGAGAACTCGCGGCGAGTCGAGCTGCGCCCGATCCTTGACCGCGAGTTCTCCCGTTGGCAGATCGTTTTCAATCCGGTATTGGAGCGCGCCTTGCACGGCCCTGGAACGCGGCGCGGCTGGAACGCCGAACCGGCCATGCTTCTCCGCCTGAAGCGCCCGGTGTTTTCGCCGTCCGTCGAATATTACGGAGAGATCGAAAGCATAAACGTTCCCCCTCGCGCCCAACCGGAAGTTCACCAATTGTTTCTCGGCGGCGACTGGCGGGTGACGCGGATCTTCAGCGTCAATCTCGGCGTCGGTTTCGACCTTGGACCGCGCGGCCCCGGCCTGGTCCTGAAGAGCCGTTTCGAATGGGACTGGCGCAAGCCCTAGCGAGACGCGCTATTCTGACTCCTGACAGCATGGAACTGGTCACCGGCCACATCGGATGGATCGAGATCGTCTGCGGCCCCATGTTTTCGGGCAAGAGCGAGGAGCTCATCCGCCGCCTCCGCCGCGCCCGCATCGCCCGCAAGCGCGTACAAGTGTTTAAACCCGCCATCGACGACCGTTATTCGGCCGAGGAAATCGTCTCCCACGGCGATCAGCGCATGAAGTCGGAAGCCGTCAACGGCGCGCAGGAAATTTTGCAGAAGCTCGACTGGCGCACCCAGGTTGTCGGCGTCGACGAGTCCAATTTTTTCGGACCCGACCTGGTCGATGTCGCGAGCCAACTCGCCGATAGCGGTAAACAAGTGCTGATTGCAGGGCTCGACACCGATTATCTGGGCCGCCCCTTCTCGCCGATGCCGGAACTGCTGTGCCTGGCCGAATCGATCACCAAAACGCTGGCCATCTGCATGCGTTGCGGCAATCCCGCCAAGCACACCCAGCGCCTGGTGGAATCGCACGACCTGATCGTGGTGGGCGCCTCCGGGATGTACGAAGCCCGCTGCCGCCGCTGCTTCGAACCCGGCATCCCCAAGCAGGAATTGATGGAATTCGCCAAACCCCAACGAACCTAGGTCACTCGCAACCGTGGGGCCGGGCTTCAGCCCGCAGCCTTCGCTTTAGCGGGCGCCCCGATCCGCATCAAACGGACCAAATTGAGCCGCGACCATCGGGAGCAGTCCAAACCGACCCTTTCCGCATGGTGGCTCGGGAAAGGGCGGCCAAAACCGCTTCCTGCGGTCGCGGCTCGGAAGAAAACGGCTGCGGGCTGATCGCCCTATGACTTCTTCCGAGCCGTGACCGCAGGGAGCGGTCTTGGCCGAGCCCCATGTCGCATGCGGCCAGAGTCAACATTCCATGTAACTCAAAAACACGGTTCGTACGTCCAAGCTCTTGAGTTACAATAGACTGGGGTAGATCAATGCAATCTCTCTTGCCAAAAGACGACGAACCAATTAAACCAACGCCGCAGGCGCAACCGCAACCATATCCGCAGCCGGCTCCTGGCTATCAGAGCTATCAGCCGCCGAACTACCCTCCGCCGAATTATCCGCCGCCGAACTATCCCCCGGTCGGCTATGCGCCGCAGCCCGCTCCGGTGAATTACGCCGCCCAACCCCCGGCTCCGTCGTCCGGCTCGGCGAATCTGAAGACCTCGATTCTTATGGGAGCGGTGTTGGCTCTGATCGCCGCATGCGGGTATCTGTTCTATCAGTTGAACGATGTTCGCAGCCAGATCGCGAAAACCAACGAGCTGCTGAACGACGAAATCACCAAGATCAACGAAACCTCATCCGTCTCGGTGCAGACCAGCCGGCGCAATATCGAGTCGCTGCAAAAGGACCTGTTGAAGTCGCGCCAGGTGGCAGCGCAGCTCAGCGGCGAGGCCAAGGCTGAAGCCACCAAGCACGCCGACGAGCTGGCCGCGAAGCTCGAGCGTGCCCAAATTGAGGAGAGCAAGAAAGTTGCTGCCGTCACAGCCGATGTATCGCAGGTGAAGGACGTTGCGGCCGCCACCTCAGCCAAGGTCGGCGAAGTGACCAATGATGTGGGCACCCTGAAAACCGATACCGCCTCCAACAAGTCCGCCATCGAGAAGACCATCGCCGATTTGAAGAGCGCCAAAGGCGACCTGGGCGTGCAGAGCGGCCTGATCGCCACCAACGGGAAAGAACTGCTGGCATTGAGGCAGCTTGGCGAGCGCAACTACATCGACATCAAGCTCGCTAAGGTGAAGAAAAACGTCCCACAGAAATTTGGCGACATTCAATTGGTTCTGGAGAGCGCCGAGCCGAAGAAGAACACCTTCTCGGTGGTCATTATCGCCGACGACAAGAAGGTCGAAAAAAGGAATCGCACCGTGAACGAGCCGATTCAATTCCTTCTCTCGAAATCCGTGCAACCCTATGAGCTGGTGATCAACGACGTGAAAAAGGACCTGATTACCGGCTACCTGTCGGTGCCGAAAGTCATGGTTACGCGCGGCAGCAGCAATTAGGGCCGTTTAAGGCTCCATAGAGCGACATTTCTGTGCACTTATGGCGTCTTAACGCGCCATAACCAAAAAGCCGCTTTCCACATACTCAGACAGAATCCGGGTCCACATCACCTGCGCCCGGCCCTTGGCTTCCACGTGTGCAAAATCAACAACTTGCCCGGAACGCAACGAAGTACAATCGTGTGTCATCCGGAATCCGTTGGCGCTCACGTCCATTAATTTGCCCTCGATTTCGAGCGGTTCCGGATCGGTGAATTTCACACGCACAGCCCCGCCGGCGATGCGCCGCGTCTCGCGTCTTTTTTCGTGAGAACTCACAACGTTGCCTCACTATACCGCGAATCGTAGATCTTAAGCTTACGGCTTAGCGTCCGGCGCGAAATGCCCAGCTTTGCCGCCGCTCTCTGCTGGTGGCCATTGGTCGCATCGAGCGCTTCGAAAATCATCTTCCGCTCCATGTTTTCAATGCTTCCGCCAGCTTTCTCCTCGTGCTCCTGCAAGCTCTCGAAAGGCAGATCCTCGGGCCGGATTTCATCGCCCAAAACCATGATCGCGGATCGAATGACGACATTGCGCAATTCGCGAATGTTTCCGGGCCAGGAATGGCGCTCCAACACCTCGATGGCGGCCGGCGAAAAGTGCAGCGACGGATCGTGGTGCGCCAGAAAGTGGCGGGCGAGCGGCGCGATATCCTCGACTCGCTTTCGGAGCGGCGGCACGCGCAACGTGATCTGGGTCAGGCGATGGTACAGGTCGGAGCGAAAACGCCCTTCGGCGACAGCGGTTTCCAGCTCCTGATTGGTCGCCGCCGCGATGCGCACATCCACGTTGACTTTCTTGACGCCGCCCAGGCGGTAGTACCCGACGCCGTCCAGCACGCGCAGCAGCTTGACCTGCATTTTCATGTCCAGCTCAGCAATCTCGTCCAGGAAGATGGTTCCCTGGTGCGCCAGCTCGAACAGGCCTGGCTTGTTGGAGTTGGCGCCGCTGAACGCGCCGCGGTCGTAGCCGAACAATTCACTTTCAATCAAATGTTCGGGCAGCGCGCCGCAGTTGAGGTCGACCCAGGGTTTTTCGCATCGGCCGGAATAATGATGGATCGCCCGCGCCAGGACTTCCTTGCCGCAGCCGCTCTCGCCCAGAATCAACACGGTGGCGTTGGAGCGCGCAACCCGCTCAGCCAGCGACATGAGCTGCCGCATCGCGTCACTCGCGATCACCGCTTTCATCCCGAGGAAAACGTGGGTGCAATCTGAACTCATGTCCAAGTACTATTTCGACAGCTTTTCGGAAATAGGACCCTCGGCGGAACACCCTAGGCACCCTAAGAAAAGCCCCCGGGGATTGAGACAGTTTGTCGCAAAACCATTTCCGTCGAAGTGCCAAACTGTCCTCAGCACCGGTCCTGTAGCATCACATGTGACTGATATTAAACGCGATCCTCAACCCTAACCGGTGGCATAGCGCGTGCAACGACGAAAGGCTAGATGAGCTCGCTCACACTTGCCGTTCCTGCCGGCACTGGAGATGCCCCCGCTCCAGAATCGACCTTCAAGCCGCTCGCCGCCAGAGTACGACTATTCGTATGGATCACTGGGATGCTGGGCGTTCTTGTGATCGGGAGCTCGCTTGCGTCATGGGAGTCCGCGGATCTGCTGAAATACGCCGGATTTCTGCTGATGGCCGTATCTTCCTCAGCAATGCGCATTAGCGTGCCGGGCATGCCGGGAACGCTGAGCCTGAATTTCATCTTCGTGCTGTTCGGGCTGGTGGACTTGGGTGTGAGCGAGACGATCCTGATGGGGACCATCGTCACGCTGGTGCAATGCCTTTGGAACAGGGATCGGCGGGCGCGTCCGGCACAGCTTGTTTTCAATACTTCCGCGATGGCGGCCGCCATTGCGATTACGGAGCAGGTATATCACTCCGCGTGGCTGTCCGCAGGTCATGTGGATCCGTTTATCCGCCTGGCGGTAGCGACCTTGGCGTTGTTCCTGTTGAATACGCTGCCGGTGGCGCTGGTGATTGCGCTCGCGGAAGAGAAGAATTTCCGCGCCGTATGGCGGGAGTGTTACTTCTGGTCGCTTCCTTATTACCTGGGCGGCGCGGCGGTAGCGCAGGCCCTCAGTTTCGCCAACAAGTACATCGGGTGGCAGACGGTGCTGCTCACCTGGCCGGTGCTGTACCTGATCTTCCGCTCCTACCGGCTGTATCTGCAGCGCCTCGAAGACGAGAAGAAGCACGTAGAGGAGGTCTCCTCGTTGCATCTGCGCACGATCGAGGCTTTGGCGCTGGCGATCGAGGCCAAGGATCATACCACCCACGGGCACCTGCAACGGGTGCAGATCTACGCGGTCGAAATGGGCAAGGATCTGGGGCTGAACGAGGAAGAACGCAACGCTCTCAGAGCGGCCTCCCTGCTGCACGATATCGGCAAGCTGGCGGTACCGGAACACATCATCTCCAAGCCCGGCCGGCTGACGCCGGAAGAGTTCGAAAAGATGAAGATTCATCCGGTGGTGGGCGCGGAGATTCTGGAGCGGGTGCAGTTTCCCTACCCGGTGGTGCCGATCGTGCGGGCGCATCATGAGAAGTGGGACGGCACCGGGTATCCCTATGGGCTCTCGGGCAAGAATATTCCCATCGGCGCGCGGATTCTCTCCGTGGTCGACTGCCTGGACGCACTCGCGACGGATCGACAGTACCGACGCGCCTTGCCCCTGGACGAGGCGATGAAGGTGGTGATCGCGGAATCCGGCAAGGCATTCGATCCGAAGGTGGTGGCCGTTCTCGCCGCCCGCTATGTGGAACTGGAGCGCCTGGCGCAGGCAAAAGACAGCGCGAGCGGCAGGCTATCGTTGGACGTCAAAATCGTGAACGGCGAATCGCCCGCGGCCGGATTCGAAAAGTCCAAAGATGTGCCGGTGGAGCGGAAATCAAGGGAGGGTGCGGTCGACTTCCTCACCTCGATCGCGGCCGCGCGGCAAGAGGTGCAGGCGCTGTTCGAAATTTCACAGGACCTGGGAAATTCGCTGAGCCTGGATGAGACGCTGAGCGTGCTGGCGGTGCGCCTGAAGCGCATTATTCCTCTCCACGCACTGGCGATCTGGATCCGGCGCGACAATGTTCTGACGCCGGAATATGTGACGGGCGATGATTTCCGGTTGTTCTCCTCGCTCGAGATTCCCGTCGGACAAGGATTATCGGGCTGGGTGGTGGACAATTGCAAGCCGATCGTGAATGGCAATCCTTCCGTGGAGCCGGGTTATCTGAACGATTCGTCGAAGTTTTCGACGCTGCGGTCCGCGGTGGCCGTTCCGCTCGAAGGCGTGAGTGGCGTGATCGGCGCATTGACCTTGTATCATGCGGAGGGCGACGCGTTCACCAAGGATCACCTGCGTATTCTCCTGGCGATCAGTTCGAAGATCGCCCTGGCGATTGAGAACGCTTTGCGGTTCCGGCGCGTGGAATCCTCGGCGACCACGGATTACCTGACCAATCTGCCCAACGCGCGATCCCTGTTCCTGCACCTGGATTCGGAGATTTCAAGAGGCCGGCGCACCAACGCTCCGCTAGCGCTATGCGTGCTGGACCTGGACGGATTCAAGATGGTGAACGACCGCTTCGGCCATCTGGAAGGCAACCGGGTGCTGCACGAAGTGGCCGCGGGTCTCAGAAACGCGTGCCGCGAATACGACTACGTGGCGCGCATGGGCGGCGACGAATTCGTGGTGCTGCTGCCGGGCGTGCGTCCTGCGGATGTCGAAGCGAAAACGGTGCTCTTCCGCCAGGTGGTTGCGCAAGTGTGCCGGGACCTGTTCCACGAGGACTTTCTGAAGATCAGCATCGGCGTGGCGCATTTCCTGATCGACGGCAACGACGCCGAGCAGCTTCTGGCGGAAGCAGACCGGCGAATGTACAAAGAGAAACGATCGCAAAAACCCGCGGTCGGGCTGAGGGGAGTGGCTCCCAGCAGCAACGAATGGGTGTCCTCGGTTCAGTAGCGGATAAGCTGCTCCGGCGATTTTGTTATTGGGATACGCTCCGCCGAATCCCCGCACCCCTGGCGTCA
>JBEKOZ010000243.1:0-7183 GCA_049521275.1 Bryobacteraceae bacterium
GGTGTTGCTCGAATGAAGGAAACCCGTGGCCAACAGTTCGTGCGCGCCTGTCGACTCGTGGAAAATCGGCGGGCCTCTCTTGAACGTGCTCGTCAGGTTCTCCGGCAGCATGTGCAGGAGCACCTATGCGGGATGTCAGAATCCTTCCCAGCCGCCACCAATGGCCACGTCCAATTCTGAATCTGGACGGAGTTGTTCTGCGCGTGACCTGCTGGTGCTTGAGAAACATCACTCGCGCGGCTTCAGCGCGTGAGCGGAGAATTTCGTCTTGATGGCCGGGAGTCTTGATGAAATCGACACTACGGCCACGAGGTTGACTATGCAGGCTGGCGCCAGATGCATAACCAACCTTCTAAATCACTAGAGGGACGCGTGGGATAATGAGGCGGTCTTCGCTCCTATGGCGACCCCAATTTACCGGATTTTCTCCTGGCTACGAAAGCATCCTGCAGCAGGTTGGACCATTCTGTTGCTATACGCGGCGATGGTAACCTTCCCTCACGAACAAGTGCAGGCCTTGGTCGGCAATGTCGGTAAATTGATGGGTCGGGCGAATTTATATCGCTGGGCGGGGGCCATCGGGATCGCTTCGGCTGCGGCGGTCACAGCCGTATTATTGCCGGAGTTGAGGTCCCGGAAACAGCATCGTCTGATCGGCGCGTATTTGGCCGGGACGTTCCTTTTGATTTTTGCGGCCTGGAGTCTGATCACGGCCAACAACACGGAACTCGCGCATTACCCGCAATACTTCGTGCCGGGTGCCATTCTGATGGCGATGACGCTGTCCTCTGTCGAGTCGCTGGCGTGGATCATAATCGTGGGCGGGCTCGATGAAGGGTATCAATATTCGGTGCTTCACGCGGGGTGGGGTGTCCCGTTCGATTTCAACGATGTGACGATGGATTTTCTGGGAGGCGCTTTGGGGGTGGTTTTCGCCATGGCGTTCCTGCATTCGGAAGCGGCTGCGCGCCGCACACCCGGCGGTTTCTTTAAGACGGTGTTCTCGAAGCCAGGAGCCGCGGCGCTGATGGCAATTTTGGCGGCTGGCACGCTTCTGCTTGCCTGGGGAAAGATGCTGCTCTATAAAGACGAGGCAAACCATTATTACTGGTTCGCGCTGAGCCGGCTTCGTCCGGAGTCTTTTTGGTTCTTCGACGTCACTTGGGGGCCGAAAACGTTTCACACCCTCTCTCCCGTGGAAGGCCCAATCCTGCTGTTACTGGCGCTGGCGCTTTATGGCCTGTTGGATTGGAAACTCGTTTTTTCGGCGCCTCGCGAGGGCGAGTGAGATTCTTTGGAAAACAGCCATGGATAGCGGTAGGGATTCTAAGCCTGATCTCCTTTTCCCTGCGCACAATTCCGAAGCTCGATTCCGTGTTTCAGGGCGACTTCGTCAATTTTCAGGAGACGGACGCGTGGTTCCACGTACGGATAGTGGAAAATCTGGTCCGCCATTTTCCGCACCTTATGAGCATCGATCCTTATTCGGGTATTGGCCCCGCGGAGGGATTGGCGACCGGGCCATTCTATGACTGGCTGCTGGGCGGTATCGCGTGGCTGGCCGGCGCAGGGCATCCCTCCGAGGGCTTGCTCCTTGGGATTGCCGCGTGGTATCCGGCGGTGTTAGGGGCGTTGATCGTTCCAGTGGTGTTCCTGCTTGGCAGGAAGATCTTCGGTGTGCTGGCGGGATTGTGTGCCGCCTCCGTGATCGCAACGCTGCCGGGGCATTTCCTGATGGTGTCGAGCCTCGGGTTCACGGACCACCACGTGATGGAGAGCCTGCTTTCGGCGCTATTTCTACTGGCGCTACTCGATGCGCTCGAGAAGCCTGAATCGAATGTGCGAGCGGCGCTGGCCGGGCTTGCGTTATCGGCCTATTTGCTGACATTCGTCGGCGGGGCGTTCTTCGTGGCGATCGTGGTGGCTTGGGCCGCGTACGACCGAATCCGGTGCCTGTGGCCGCGCGAGGAGCCCTCATTCCCGGGCCGGCCGTTTATGGCCAGCTTCGCGCTGGCGGCGGCGATGGTCGCTCCATTTTATAAGCAACTCTGGATGCCATACAGCATCGCGGCGCTGTTGCTGGGCGCTACGGCGGTTTTCCTGCTCGACCGGTCGATCGGTTGGTGCCGAGGGCTGGCTCGACCCAGAGCAGTTTTCTTTAGCGGGGCCGCGCTTGCGGCAGCGGGAGCATTCGGCGCCGCGATTCTATTGCCCAACGTGTGGAAGGCAGTGCGCTCAGTAGTCCCATTTTTCCTGCCGGCGTATTTCGGAACCACCGGGGCGGTTCGGGAATTGCAAGCGCTAGTGCTCTCCCCGCAAGGTTTCACGCTGACGCCGGCGTGGAGGCAGTTCGCTGGCGCCTACATCCTGTCCATCGTGGCACTGGTCGTTTTGGGTGAACTTGCCGTCAAGCGTCCGAGGCGGGGGGCGACGCTGCTGTTTTTTTGGGGCGGCGCGACGTTTCTACTGGCGATGGGGCAAGTCAGGATGACCTATTATTTCGCAGTGGCGGCAGCGTTGCTCTCAGGCTACCTGGTGGCAAGGGTCTTCGAAGAGGACGCACGCAGATGGGTCCGTTGGGCGGCAGCGGCGGTTTTCGCCGCGGGCGTATTCGTCCCCAATATCGCGAGGGCGGTCGAGGCGGGGCGGTTGGAACTCGGAGTGCCCGAAGACTGGAGGCAAGCGCTGGAGTGGATCAAACGATCGACTCCGGAACCGTTCGGCGACCCGTCGTTTTATTACGCGAACTATCCGGCTGACTTCACCGATCCGCCCGAAGTTTACAGCGTTATGAATTGGTGGGATTACGGGTATTGGCTGGAGGCAATCGCAAGGCGGGTGCCGGTGTCGAATCCGACGCAACACAACGCCGGATTGGCAGCGAGGTTCTATCTGGCGGAGTCTGAAGATGAGGCGATCCAGATTTTGAGCGAGGCCAAATCCCGGTATGTCGTGGTCAATTCGGAGCTTCCCTTGTTGATGGACTCGGCCGGCGTGACCAGCGGGCTCTACTCTAGCTTGCTCGTGTGGGATAAATCAAAAAATGAAAAGGATTACTTTCTGGTTGCGCAGGAGCCGGCCAAGTCCGGCAAGTTTCGAACCCGCTTGTTGTACCTGCCCGCCTATTATCGGAGCATGGCAGCGCGGTTGTTCGTCTACGGCACCGAGGGGATTGCCGATCCGCAGGGCGCCGTGGTCGCTTATTTCAGCCAAGAGCGCTCGCCATCCGGCCAAAGCTATCGTGTCTTAAGGGACCTGCGAAGGTTCGACTCCGCGAAGGAGGCGGCGATGGAAGAGCGGTCCTGCCGCGCGCAGGGGTGCGTATTGGCGGGTGAGAATCCGCAGATAAGCTGCGTTCCGCTGGCGGCTTTGACGCGCCTTAGCCTGGTGTTTGGATCCGAGTTTGGGGTTCTAGGCGCGGGTCGGTCGCAGAGGTCGGCGGTGCAGGTGTATCAGATCAGGTGAGTCCTTTGTCTTGACCGGAGGACTTCGGAAGCTTGTCATCTAAAAGTGCATAGGTCATTCGAAGGCTAGTGTTCATGAAGATCTGCTCTTTTACTTTGTTCGCTCTAGCCTCAGCTCTTCCAACCATTGCGGGGAGCTTCACAATAACGGACATCGTGGATCCGAACGGCAACATTACGAACGCTTTATCGCCATTTACTTCGGTCACGATTACTAACGGTTTCTCGACGAGCGATGGCTTGGGTTGGTCCAACGTCGGCGCCCAGATCACCACTTTAGGCCCCACCTTCGATCTGGGGTTTTATGGGGAATTCGCATGCTCGACCCCCGGAGGTTGTACGGATACATTTGAGGTGGATTACGGCGCGACGGGTTTTCTGTCCGGAACGAACGCCTTTGTTGCGTTAGATGGCTTCGGTAGCGAAGGGTCGGTTTTTTTGCAGGCATATGGAGCGAATCAGAGCCTTGGCTCTCTGGCATCGAACGCTTCTTCGTTATTCAGCATGACTTCGAGTCCAATCTTAGTGGGCAGCCCCGCCGATTTTTCGGGACAAATGTATGTCACGATCTCTCTCGAAGATGGCGGCAACCTCTCCCTTCCCGGCGCAACGAGCGCGAACCTCATAGTGACGCAGGGATCGGGAGTGCCGGAGCCCGGGACCCTGGGGATTGTTGCGGCGTGCGGTCTATTGCTGTTCTACATTAGGCGGCTGCGGAAGGCATAGCCCGAACTCCTTCCGTTACAGGCACGCTTACGTCGAGCGGATTGCGATGACGGAGGAAAGGCGTACTAAATTCTCAAAAGCAAGAAATGGGCGAACCGGCAATCTCCCATAAGTTGTTGAATAAAAAATGGTGCGGAGAGGGGGACTTGTTCTCTTGCAGGGTATTGAAAACACGCAAGTTATACACGTCACGAAGGTGTAGAACTTCGGAAAGTGCCAGAAGAACGAATCCAAGTCACACGGCAAGTCACACGGACCCTTCAAGTCCGTTTTGGGAGGCACAGTGATCTCTCCAACGACGCCTCTCGATCTTCTGGTCCCCGATGATCTCAGTGAACGCGATCAGTGGGTAGTTTGGCGCCGAGAAGCCTCGAACGGCCGCGAAACCAAGGTTCCGTATTCGGCCGCGGGTCACAGAGCCCGTTCGACGAACCGGCACGACTGTTTGTACATGCCTTTGATCTCCTCGATAGAGTCAGTCATCGGGTCACGGTCGAGCGCCTTTCGAACCTCGGCGTTGCTAATCTCCCTCTTCTCCGCCCATTTGCGCGCAAATTCCAGCTTTCGCGAGAAGAGGTGGAGCAACGAGATGCTCTCGAAAGCCCGACGCATAAGGGGAAACAAAACGCTGGATTGATTGCGCGTCAAAGCCCGTTTCGTTTCGTAGAGAAATTCGAAAGCATCGCAGGCGAGGTCGCGAAACGAGACATCCTCAATTTCTGTGGGGGTCCTTGTGCCTAGGTATTCAACTTGACTCGCGGCCAGCGCCAGACAATCGTCTATAAACGCCAACTCCTCTTCAAACAGCTGTTCGATTGTTTTGGCTCGTTCTGATTCGACTTTTTCGATCTCAACGTATGGAAACCACGTTCTTGGCCGCGACCTCTCTCTATTGGTTCTTTGAATTCGCAGCGCTGAAGGTGGTTTGCCGTGGCATTTCTTGTATTTGACGCCGCTTCCGCACGGGCACAGTTCATTCCTGCCGGGTCTCTTATCCATAAAGGTAACAAAGCGATTCTAAATCCGATTGGGTTCCGCGCGGGATGGGCAATAGAAAACGCGCCTCCCGTGAGGGAGGAGCCTCCACTTTTTCCCAAGAAGAGGGAGCCGTATCTACCGCGGGCAAGTCAATGCGTATTACGATATTCGGTGAAGGTGAGGGCGAGTTGAGTATTGCTCCGAATGTCTTTATTAGCTGGTCTGGCGATCGAAGCCGGCTTGTTGCCGAATTCCTGCGCGGATGGATCTGCACTGTCGTTCAGGCGGCGAGGCCGTGGATGTCAGATTCGGAAATAGAAAAAGGCAGCCGCAGCCTTGAGGAAATCACGAGGGCACTGGCGGGCTGTAAGGTCGGCATCGTATGCCTTACCCCTGAAAACACCGAACGGCCTTGGATACTCTACGAGGCCGGATGCCTTTCTAAATCTATAGATGATCGCACGCGCCTTTGCACCTACCTTATCGGCGACATGCAGCCGTCGGATATACGGCCGCCGCTCGGGATGTTCCAAGTCAACCGTGAGAGGTGTGGTGAAAACTCCTCTAAAATGAGCCACTTCCCGGCTCGAAGCCATCGAAGTTCAAAAAGCTAACAAAAAATTATCCTTAGAGAAGGTCTAGGGAGTATACTGGCTAAGGCCGGAGGGACAACATTAGAAATTCCGGTCAAACTTTTTGTTTGAAGTTAAAATCCGAGCCTCCCCCGGAGCCGTATTCTTTTAGAGACGTCGGCCCTGGGGGGGCCGCGTTAACGGAGGAATCGAGGATGAGATATTTCGCGATTTTGGCGGGGGTTTTTGCCTGTGCTCCGCTCGTTCCCGCCGGCACCGTTTGCAGCACCGGGTCGCTGGCCAGTTACGAAGCCCTGGGCTCAGCCGGTTGCACGATCAATGGCGACCTGTTTTACGACTTCGTGTCGGGCTCCGGTTTCAGTGGGGCGACGCAGCTTAGCCCCTCCGCGGTGACCCTCACGCCATCCGTCGGCAGCACGACGCTGATGGTTACCATCAACGAGTCCCCTACGGACACCTCTTCGTTCGAAACCCTGTTCGACTATCAGATATTGGAAACGAACCCGATTACGGGCGAGATGGTTACCCTGTCTAATGCGTCGGAGACTACCGGAGATGTTACCTACCTTCAGAACTACTGCATAGGTGGCACGTTCGATACCGCGACCCTGGTAACCACCTGCAGCGGCTCCGGCTCCGGAGGGTTCGCACTGGTCGATGGCATCCTGAACTCCGATTCGAACACATTCGCGGCCGCGACCGTTATGAGCGTCACCGACGATTTAGAAGTCGATGGCCCTGCGTCCGGCGGAACTGGAACGGATGCATTCACTTCAACGGGCTCGGCATCAGTTCCCGAACCGGCCACCCTGACCCTGTTCGCTTTGGGCGCCGCTCTCTGCGCCTGTTTGAAATTCAAGACCCAAACAGCCAAGAAAGGAAACTAGCCATGATGAAACTGAAACCTGTCATCTGCGGGATGGTGGCCGCTGCTCTCGCGCTGCCTCCGCAAACCTTCGCGGCCAGTCACCGCGAAGCGCCGATTACTGCGTTGGATCAGAAAGCCGACATCACCGATTTCTTCGCGTTTGTGAGCTACGAGGCGCCGACTACGGTGACGTTTATCATGGACGTCGATCCGTTCCTCGAACCGGGCAACGGTCCCAACTATTTCCCGTTCGATCCCAATATTCTCTATACCATCAATATCGACAACAACAATACCGCGCTGCCCGCCGTGCAGTTCACCGTCCAGTTTCAGACGACGATCAAAGCTCCCGGTGTGTTCACCGGTTTCGTAGGCGCAGGCGCTGGAATCAACGCGCCCGCCAATTCGCCGGCACCCGTCGCCCCCGGGACGCCGATCGTGCCTCCGGCCATCACCTCGTTGAGCGGAGCTGGCGCTGCTGGCTTGAGCCTCAGCCAGACCTACACCGTCACGATGGTTAAGAACGGGGTCAGTACCGCGTTCGCGACGAATGC
>JBEKOZ010000244.1:0-7174 GCA_049521275.1 Bryobacteraceae bacterium
CTGCGGAAAAACTCATAGAGATCGCTCCCTGCGGTCGCGGCTCGGAATCGGCGCTACGTAAAATCAATCGCTTACCGAGCCGCGACCACAGGGAGCGATCATCCGGGGCGACTTTTTCCGCAGCCTGGTAAGCATGCGGACATCACCGTACCTTGTGGGGCCAGGCTTCAGCCGGCAGCCTCGCTTTAGCGGGCGTTGCCGGTTTACGCGCGATAGAGCCGCGACCTTCGGCAGCGGTCCGCCGATTTTTTCAGCAGCCCCTTAAAGCATGCGGACATTCGCAGCCGTCTTTAATCCTCGCCGCTGTCTTTTTTAAATTACAATGTGAGCTATGAAGCTCGCCCTGGCGCTCGCCTTCCTCGCCCCCCTCTACGCACAAGACCCAGACGCCAAACTGATCATCGCCGGCGACGTCGCCCATCCCCTCACGCTCACCAAGGACGATCTAGCCAAGCTGCCCCGCACCTCCGTTACCGTAAAAGGCGAGGGCAACGACGCCGCGGAGACCACCTACGAAGGCGTCCTCCTCTACGACATCCTGAAGCAAGCCGGCGCTCCTCTCGATAAGCAGCTCATGGGAAAAGCGCTCGCCAGCTACGTGCTGGCCGAGGCCCGCGACGGCTATCAGGTGGTCTACACCCTCACCGAGCTTGACCCTTCCTTCACCAACAACAAAATCATCGTCGCCGACACGGTTGACGGCAAGCCGCTCTTCCCTTATCAAGGACCCCTCCGCCTGGTCGTTCCTGGCGAGAAAAAGGGCGCTCGGTCGATTCGCATGCTGGAGAAAATCACCGTCGTCCGCCTCAGAAAGTAAATCATGGACACCCGAACTCACCTCCGTAAAATCCGCCATCACCGAGGCATTTCCGCCGCCGCCCTCGCCAGGCTCGCCGGCGTCACCCGCCAGACCATTTACGCCATCGAAGCCGGCACTTATGTCCCCAACACCAGCGTCGCGCTCCAGCTCGCCAAAGCCCTGGAGGTCCGCGTCGAAGAGCTGTTCACTCTCCATGACGAATCCGCCGCGCCCAAGCCCGTGCCCGTCGATTACATCACTCCCGCGCGCAGCGGCCAACCGGTGCAGCTCTGCCGCGTCGGCAGCCGCATGATCGGAGTCTCCGCCGCGCCCCAATACTTGATGTTTCCCGCAGCCGATGCCATCGTCGTCGATAGCGGAAAGGCGCAAACTTTCCCCGGCGAAACCGAGGACTCCAAGCGCCTGCTGATCGCCGGCTGCGACCCCGGCATCTCTCTGCTCGCGCAGCAACTCGATCTCGTCATCGCCCCGTCCACCAGCCGGCAGGCGTTGGACTGGCTGAAGCAGGGGAAGGTGCATGTCGCCGGAACCCATCTGCGGGATTCCGCTACCGGCGATTACAATCTCCCCATTCTAAAGCAGCTTTTCCCGCAGGGAACCGTAAAGGTGGTGACCTTCGCCATCTGGGAGCAGGGCCTGGTCACCCGCGCCGATAGCCCTGTCCGAAGCGTAGAAGATCTGGCCAGAAAAACCGTCCGCATCGTCAACCGGGAGATAGGCGCGGGCAGCCGTGAAGTTCTCGACCAGCGCCTGCGCGCCGCCGGTATCCCATCCAGCCGCGTGAATGGCTACGACCGCATCGCCGCCGGACACCTTCCGGCCGCCGAAGCCGTCAGCCACGGCGAAGTCGACTGCTGCATCGCTACCCGATCCGCCGCCCGCGCCTTCGGCCTTCACTTCATCCCCCTCGCAACCGAGCGCTACGACCTGGTCATCCGCCGCCAATTCGCAAAACTCCCCGCCATCGAAGCGCTGATCGATCTCCTGAACCGCTCCGCCCTGCGCCGCAAACTGGAGCTCCTCGCCGGCTACGACACCACGCACACCGGAGAAATTCTTGTCGTGTAAGCCCTGCTGTTTCCTTAGGTGGCGCGAGCTTCAGCTTGCCGCGTCGGCTTCAGCCGGCGTCTTGTTCCTCTCGATCCTTCTCGCCGCCCAAACTCCTTATATTTGGGACCTTCCCGCCGGATTCCCCAAACCCCGCGTGCCCATCGACAATCCCATGACTACGGAAAAGGTCGAACTCGGCCGCCGTCTTTTCTATGACCAGCGCATGTCCGCCAACGGCAGCCAATCCTGCGCCTCCTGCCATATCCAGCGCCTCGCCTTCACCGATGGCAAACCTCGCGCGGAGGGGTCCGCCGGAGAACTCCACCCGCGCGGCAGCATGAGCCTGGTGAATGTCGCCTACGCGTCCACCCTCACCTGGATGGAGCAAGGCCTCCATTCGCTCGAAGAGCAAGCCCGCATCCCCATGTTCGGCCGGCATCCGGTTGAGCTCGGCATGGACCCCGCGGGCGAGCGATTTCTCGCCATTGTCCGCGCCGACGCCGACTATCAAAAACTCTTTGGCGCCGATCCCATCACCATCGACAACGTCATCAAGGCGATCGCCTGCTTCGAACGGTCCCTGGTCTCCGCCCGCTCGCCTTACGATCGTTATCACTTCGACCGCGACCAAACCGCCATCTCAGCCGCCGCCAGGCACGGCGAAATACTGTTCTTCAGCACCGGATTCTCCTGCTTCCGCTGCCACAGCGGCCCCAATTTCACCGGCAAACCGGATGAAGAGGGCGGATTCAAAGCCCCCACCCTCCGCAACATCGCCGTAACCGCCCCCTACATGCACGACGGCAGCGTAAAGACGCTCGACGGAGCAGTCACTCACCACGGCTCGATGACCCCAGAGGACCGCGCCGACATCGTGGAATTCCTGCGCTCGCTGACCGACGAAGGTCTGCTCCACGACCCGAGATTCTCCCGCCCATAAATGCCGCGTGATCCCGCTCCTCCTCAGTGCTCCTCCTCAATGCCCCCTCAACGGCCCCCCTTCTTCAAGGCTCACTCTACCGTGGCGCGCGCCCCCAGGCGTGCCGCGGTGCCACTCGTGGCTCCGCCTCTTAGCCCCCGGCTCCTTCAAGCTCCCTTCTCGCGGTACAGCCGCGCCGGCGTCCGGTACGGAAAGGAAATGCGGAAGATCGCCTCCTCGCTGTCCGGCTTCACGAAGGTCCCTTTCAACTGCCGGCAGAGAATGCCGACAATCTTCAGTCCCAGCGATTTGCGCCCCAACGGATCGTTGGTTTTCGAGATGCCTGCCCCATCATCCTGGACCGCCAGTTCTATCCGGTCGGCATGAACGCGCCCCTCCACTAGAATCGAGCCGCGACGGCCGTTCGGGAAAGCATGCTTCAGCGCGTTCGAGATGAGTTCATTGACGATCAACCCTGCCGGGATCGCCTTGTCGACACTCAAGTCGAACGGAGGGATGTCCACCCTCCAGCTGATCCGTGATTGGTCCACTCCATAAGCGTGAAACAGGTTCCCGGCCAGCACCGCCGTGTACTCCGCAAAATTAACGGCGCTCCAGTCAGCCGAGTTGTACAGGTGCCCGTGAATCAGCGCCATGGATTCCACGCGGGACTGGCTCTGCCGCAGCACATTGGCCACATGGTCGTCCGGAACATCCTCGGCTTGCATCCGCAGCAGGCTGGCGATCACCGCCAGGTTGTTGTTCACCCGGTGGTGAATTTCCTTCAGCAGCACATCCTTATCGACGAGGGCCTGCTCTAGCTCGGCGACTTTTCGCTCGGCGAGCTTTTGCCTGGTTATGTCCAGGACCTCGCCGACGGTTCGAACCGCGCGGCCTCCCTCGAACACCGTCTCCGCCCGGGTGCTCGTCCATCGAATCGAGCCATCGGCCAGCACCAGCCGCTTCTCCGGGTTTTTACCAAGAAACCTCTCGAGCGTGGCGGGCTCGCCGGGTGCCATGCCATAAATCTCCCGAAGGCGATCCGAGAGAGTCAGGGTATTGGAGATGTGGTCGTACTCGAAGACGCCTATCTCAGAAATCACGCCAATCTAGTGCCCGTCCCAAAGTGAAACTCTCTGGCAAAATAGTCAGCATGACCTCTAAAATTGCGCTCGTCACCGGTGCCGGCAGCGGCATCGGCCGCGCGGTGAGCCTGGCTCTCGCTTCCGCGGGATTTTCGGTAGTGCTTGCCGGACGCCGCGTCGAACAGTTGGAGAAGACGGCGGCGCTGGCAACTGGGAAAACGTCGGTTGTGCCCGCGGATGTGACCAATCCTCAAAGCGTCAAAGCATTGTTTTCAAAGCTCGAACGGCTGGATCTTCTGTTCAACAATGCAGGCATGGGCGCTCCTGCTGTGCCGATGGACGAACTGACCTTCGAGCAGTGGTCCGCGGTCGTCAACGTCAATCTCACAGGGGCGTTTTTATGCGCTCAACAGGCCATGCGAATCATGAAGATACAGGTCCCGCGCGGAGGCCGCATTATCAATAACGGGTCGATTTCAGCCATTTCGCCGCGCCCCAACTCGGCCCCTTATACTGCAACAAAACACGCCATTACCGGCCTTACGAAGAGCATTTCTCTCGACGGACGCCCGTTCGATATCGCTTGTGGACAGATAGACATTGGCAACGCTGCCACGGAGATGACCGAACGTCTGGCCAATGTGGAGCCGCGGATGGACGTGCAGCACGTTGCCGATGCAGTGGTTTACATGGCCAGCCTTCCGCTCGACGCCAACGTCCAATTCATGACCGTGATGGCGACGAAAATGCCCCTCATTGGGCGTGGCTAGATCTGGTCGCGGTCCAGGTTGAAGGTTTCGATCATATACTCGTAATAGAGGCCATCTTGCAGAAACGTAAGGAATATCTCGTGCATGAGGTTGATCAGCTTCCGCGCGGCGTATTCATAATCGCGGTCTTTGGCGATGAAAAGAAGCGAGATATTGCCATTCTTGAGCGAACAGGAAATCCGGACCTTTTTCGGGTCGATGCGGCGATGTGCAAGCGTTTCATCGCTTTGGCGCGCGGCGACGAACTCCTTAAAAGCGTCATACATGGGCCGCGGCACTTTCGGAAGGACTACGGGGAAGCGCAGCGAATGCCTGGAGGCGTCGAAGACCAGGTCAAAAAACCGGTCTTTGTGCCACTGCATGCGATAATAAACGACCTTATTCGACGATAATGTGCTCGAAAACGACCTGAACACACCCTTAGAGGCGTATAATTCGAGCGTTTCGTCGACTTTAGTGCGCAAAGGCTCCCACACCCGGTTCGATCGGCAAGCCGATTCCCGGCGCGAACTTCGACCCGTCGGTGAACTCCTTCAGCGCCTGCACGTTAATCAGCGTCGAGATGTTCTCCTTGGCCGCGACTTGATAGCTCCGTTTTAGCGCAGCGCGCAGCTCTTCGGGCGTCTGCACGTATTCGCCGCGCGCGCCGAGGCCTTCGGCCATTTTGTCGTAGCGCAGATTTTCCTGGAACAGGTACATGTGCAGCGAGCGGGGCGAACCACTCGCGGCCGGATACATGCCCCAGGAGTTGTTGTTGTAGACGACGGCGATGATCGGAATTTTGTACTTGGCGGCGGTATCGAGTTCAAACATGCTGTAGGCGATACCGGCGTCCGAGGTTACGACCAGCGACGGCGCACCCTTATAGGCAGCCTGCGGGCCGACGCCGCGCTGGACGGCGGCGCTGGCTCCGATCATCATGGCCAGGTCGGGGCCGATGGCGCCGTACTGATAGACGCACGCGACGCTTTGGCCCGGGCGATTGGCGCGCAGCCAGCGGCCGGTGAAAAGTCCGGTGGTCCATCCGCCGTAGCCGGTCACCGTCTGCTTCGGGTCGATATCGCCTTTGTAGAGCAGGTCGTGAACCTCCTTCGCCATAACCGCTGGGTGAATCCGATTCGTCGCGGAACTATGCTGCAATCCGAGGCCGTAATGACTGAGATCGCGCTTTTCGGTTTTGGCGCGAGCGGCAGCCAGTTCGGCGACCCAGGCGTCGCGCTTCTTCGTGGGAATCTCGCTGGCCAGGATGTCGAGGAATCCTTTTTCGTCGCCGACGATGCCGAGTTCAAGAGGCCAGTTGCGGCCCAGGTCCTCAGGCACTGGGTGAACGCGGATGGTGTGCGCGTCGGGACTGAAATGGTACTCGGTCCGGCCGGGCATGCAGTATTGACCGATGAAGACCACCAGGTCCGCGCTCATCAAGGCGTCGTGGGCGAGGCCCGCGGAGAGCCGGTGATCGTCGGGAAAATGGCCGGCGGTGGGACCGGTCGTCACGACCGCGAATTCGTTCTTTTCGGCGGCGACTTTGAGCTGGTCCGAGGCTTTGCGCTGGAACACGCCCTGACCAGCGACGATGATCGGCCGCTCAGCCTTGTTGATCATATCCATGGCCTGTTCCACTTCCTTGCGGGTGGGTTGGGCGCGGGACTCGGAGCGGTATTTGTCCTTGGTGTAGAAATCTTTCAGCTTGGCGGCATCGTTAAAACGGGCGCTGGCTACCTCAGAGGGAAAATCGAGGTGTACCGGTCCGGGAATTCCGGTCTTGAGATTACGGAAGGCGTAGGCGCCGTATTCCCAAACGCGGCCGGCATCGATGATGCGCTTGCCGTACTTTTTCATGCCGGTGGTGGTGGGCTGCTGGTAACCGGTTTGAATGAACGCCTCGCGATCGTCGCCGGAGAGCTGCATGTTGCTCGCGAGCACCAGTAGAGGGGTGCGCGCGGCATTGGCTGCGGCGATGTTCATGATCATGTTGGTGAAGCCGGGGCCTTCGGTGCCGGAACAGGCGGTTACTTCACCGGTGACGCGCGAGAATCCGTCGGCCGCGGCGCACATGGAGCCTTCAGAACGGCCTCCATAGGCGGGGACGCCGGCGGCGGCGATGGCGTTGATGACGGTGTAATTGCCGGGGCAGCAGAACAGCGCCGCCAGATCCTCATCCTTGCAAAGCTTGGCGAAAATCTCCGCGCCGGACATGCCCCGGCCATCGAAAGAACCGACCTTGGGGTTCTCGCCGAGGGAGCTGGGCAGATCCTTCGGAATGGTGATGGAAGGAATGGGCGGAGCGGCCATCATTTTCGCCTGCGGCAGGAAGGCTGCGGCGGCTGCGCCGGCGGCCACGGGACGGAGAAAGTTTCTGCGGGAAGGAGCTTTGTCCTTTTCCGAGGGCTTTATCGACTTGGATGCTTCGCTCATGATTTATTCCTTTTCTTTTTCGAGGGGCGGCTGAACGTCTGGCGGCCAGAGGCTATGGATGAAATTGACCAGATGCCATAGATCGTCATCCTTGTCGATCTCCGATTTAAAGGAT
>JBEKOZ010000245.1:0-7125 GCA_049521275.1 Bryobacteraceae bacterium
GCCTTCTATTCCAGAGCTTCCTCCGCCTCGAGGCTGTCGATCCCGGATTTGATCCGGAAAAACTCCTGACGATTCGCGTGAATCTGTCAGGGGATGCCGGGAATAACCTGCGACGGGTCAGCTTTTTCCGCGAGGCTACGGAGCGATTAAGTCATCTGCCCGAAGTCGAGTCTGTAGGCGCCACGAATGTGGCTCCCTTCAGCGGTTCAGGGACAGCGAATCGATTCCGCCTCGAAGGAGAGCCCCGCTCCGCGGAGTTTCGCTCAGCGGCCTGGAGAGCGGTAACTCCGGAGTTCTTCGAAACTCTCGGCATTCCCCTCAAGAGTGGGAGACGGTTCACCGCCGCCGACGTGGACGGTTCGCAGCAGGTGGTCATTCTCAGTGAATCCATGGCTAAGAGATTCTGGCCCAATCAGGATCCCATCGGCAGACAATTGCTCTGGGGAAGGTCCGGCAGCGTTAAGACCATTGTCGGGGTCGTCGGCGATTTACGCGATTTGTCCGTGGATGCTTCTCCCGTGCCGACCATGTTCCGACCGTTCGCGCAGCTCCCGGATGCGCCGATGACCTTCGTCATCCGAACGAAAACGGACCCAGCCGGCGCTATCGCGGACGCACGGCGCGAGATCTGGGCAATCGATCGGAATGCGGCTCTGGAATTCGAGCCGTTGCGCCAGGCCATGTCCGATTCCATCCTGCGTCCCCGTTTCAGTCTTCTGGCGCTTGCCGCGTTCGCAGTGATCGCGATGATCACCGCCGCACTTGGCCTTTACGGGCAGATCAGCTATCGCGTGAGCCAGCGCCAACAAGAGATCGGAATCCGGCTGGCGCTGGGATGCCCGGCAGCGTCGGTACGCTGGGGTGTCCAGAGGCGCTGTCTGATCCTGGTCGGCTCGGGCCTGGCGATCGGTCTGCCGGCGGCTTATGCGCTCGCCAGGTTGATGACGTCCTTGCTCTATGAAACACACCCTACCGAGGCACGGGCGTATGCAATGGTGCTGCTTGTTTTCGGTACAGTTGCTCTCGCGGCTAGTTACGGTCCTGCCCGCCGCGCTTCCAGGATGGATCCTCTCTCTGCGATCCGTCACGAGTAGAGCAACGCCCCGAATTAAGACAACTGGCGCGCGATCGTCGGGTCCTTGATCTTCCTATCGTTCATCAGAAGCAGCGCCTTACTGAGAATTAAGCCCAGGATGCGATCGCCCTCAAACGGCAGCGCGAGATTCGCGGCCGTATCCCCGGAGCCCTGCACGATGCACAAGTAGCGGCTGCCCGGCTCCATCATAACGTTGGCGCTTCCAATGTGGATGCGGTACTCATGCAGATCGCCGCGAACCAGGAGAAATCGACCATCCAGCCGGCACCGGTCTCGAATCGCCAGCTTCGGCAGTAGGCTTTCGAGCACCACCCTCCGGTGCTCCGACGCTGCGGTCAGATCGCCAAATGCGAAATGTTCCCAGTAGAGGCGGTGCGGGTCGTCCTGGTGATCCCGGTTCCACGCTGGATCCATACCGATGCTGGTTACGCCTACAAATAGGTCACAGTCTCGCATCACCTCGGAGAACACTAGCGGCGGGACTTCCTCGAGACGAAGCGCGGCTCTTCGCCGGAGCCCTCGATACTTTTTGGGAAACGGCAACCCGAACGGTCCCGTTTCCCCCTTCTCCGGCTGCGGAGCCTCTAACCTGACGAACTCGACACGGCCCGTGCTGATGGCCAGATAGATGCCATGCGCGGTGGATTCGTCGCCGCCGTCCTCCGGCTCCGGCGATTCCACGTCGAACCTGGCCTGCAGGTTGTACTGAGTGAGATCAAGCGACGGCGTATTGTGCGAATCCCAGGCGCCCATCACCTTAAACTTCCAGCCCCGCTCCCTCAAAAGCGAAGCGAACTGGTGCTGGCGGATGATGTGCGACCGAAACCGATTGGAATAGGTCTCCGTCTCGCGTTCGGCATCGGTCAGCAGATAAACCTCGCGATGCGCCTGCTTAAACGGCTGGCGCACCTGATGGTCTTCGAGCCAGCAACGCCAGCTCAGGATGGTTTGCACGTCGGACCGGATCGGATGCCAGATGCGCACACGCGCCTGCTCTGAGGGCTGCATCGCATTGCCGCCCCAATCCACCAGGTTGCCTTGCCAGGGAATGGCGGTCCGCGTTTCGCCGCGCTCCTCAAACTCCCAGATGAGACGGGTCGCGAAATGGGAGACCAGCGGGTGATCGAGGTACCACGGTTTCCACCGCTCGATGGCGCAAGTGCCTTCCGAGATCAACTGGCGCTCCAGCCGGGACCGCTGCGCCGCGATTTGGCCGTCCATCTCTTTCACGCTGCGGTTCAGATTCTGGAGGAGCTCCGCGTGTTCTTCTTTGACATCGGCGGGCGCGCTCTTCAGGGCTTTACCCTCCCGGCTCCAGACCAGGGACGCACCTTCGCGGCCGATCGCGAGGCAGGCCTCACAATCCCCGACCCGCTCAATCCTTATGCCGGCCGCGGCTCCTGTATTCACCAGGCCGAACGTCGGAACGGCCATCGCTTCCAGGTCGTCGCGGGATACCTGACTGCGCTCGGCCCCCTCGTTCATCGCCTTTTCGATCAGCCTGCGGGCCACGTCGTACTTGACCCTTCCCGCCAGGCGGCTCAATTGCGCAACACCATCGAGTCCCGGCATCGCGGCCAAAGCGTTCACACACGCATTGCCCACCCGATGTGAAACCGCGCCGGTCATGGGGATCTTTCGGAAGCAGCCGAATGCGAAGTTGGCGATATCCGGCGCAATGGAAGTTTCGCCGAGTGCGCCCAGCACCCATACGAACCCTTTCTGGTAGGCCGCCTCCGCTTCGGGCGACTGGATCGCGGTTTCACCGGGCGTCGGCCCCAGCGCCAGCCAACGCCGAGCTGCGTCCAGCACCTCAGCCCGCCCGATTCGCGCGGTGAGGTTCACCGCTTCGGATTGCCATTTCTTCGACGCAGTGCTCTGCGTCAGCGATCGCGCGTGAAGCAGAAGGGCGTGCCATTCAAACTCCTTCCCTGACTCGGAGATTTCCCGGAAAACGGTTTGACTCCACGCGCCCGCCGGGGTGAGAGCTTGTTCCTTGGGGCCGCCGATGAGAACGTCGATTCGCTCGTGGATGTCTTTCATCTCGGCCGAGCCGTGATAAGGCGTCACACAGCCGCGCAAGTGATGCAGTGCCGCGAGGAGCGCGGCCGTCCTGGGCGCACCCTCGATCGCCGACAGAATCGCTTTAAACGGAAACGGAAGCATCGGTTGCGACACCAACTCCACCAACCTCACCGCCTCGACGGCGCTAAGCGCCACGCCCCTCCGCAGCAAGGACGCAACCACGATCTTCAAAACGAGCTTCAAGTGAAACGATCCGTTTCTCACAATCTCGTTGAGTGCCTCGAAGATGAAAGCCAGCCGCACCTCCTGCGGCTCAGTGTTCAGTCGGTTCAGAGGCGCTTCCACGAATTTGAGTACATCTCGTTCCCGGTGGATGAACGGATTGGACCCAACGGCGGCAACGATCTCGTGCATCGGGCCACTGGCCTCAGCAGCGAGTTCCGGCGGCGGAAACTGGGATCGCATTGCGCGCAGTAGCGCGTCGGAGTCAACCGCCATTTCATCCTCCGACGAGCGGGACCAGCTTGATGAAGTCGATCTCGGAATTTTCGTGGAGATCACAGCGCGCGTCGAGTTCCGTCACTTGCTTTCCATCGACGAGCACGAGAAAACCGTTCTTCTCGAAACTGGCGTAGGCGCGGCGGCACTGCACTTCCCAGTCGAGAGGCCGCTTGGTCTTCATCCGGAATCCGTTCAGAATCTGCTCCGATTCTTCCGGCTGCACCAAGCCCTGGAAAGCCTCCGGAAGCGCGCGATTGTAGCGTTCCACCTCCTGATGGAGGCGGGAACGGATCAAATCCCGGAGTGTTGCCGGGCCCGCGTCCAACACAATTCCGCCGGCTGCGGTTCGCTCGCCATGGAGAGGTGCGTCGAACATTCGGTTCGTCATGAGCGTAACCAAAGGATCGGCCGCAACTCAACCGCACATTAGGGCGCGTTTCACGGGAGATAGCAAGCAAGGCTACTCACATCAGGGGGTTGGGTGTTACCCGCGCCAAACGATTCTCTTCCCATCCCAGAAAGTCATTTCAGGGTGATGCGGTCGTATCCCTTGAACGCCGAGGTGTCGCTTAGGATCACCTTGTCGCCGGGCTCGACTCCACTTAGGATTTGGATCGTGTTGACCGACGCGCGCCCAAACTTGACCTTTACTCGCACTGCGTGGTCCCCATTCGGTTCCAGTTTGAACAAAGCACCTTCACTATTGGTCTGGCCCTCTACTGGCCGGCCCACCTTGACAACATCGCTCAAGTGGCCGATTTCGATTGTGCCGTCCACCTGAATACCCAGGTGAACTCCGCTCGGAAGCCCAATCTCGATCTGCACGCTAACACTGCCCTCCGACACACCAGGATTGACTCGCACCACTTTGCCGGTGGCGAGCTCGGCCTGCTTGGGGAACTGTAGGGCGACAATCTGACCCGGCTGCACCTCCTTCAATAACGATGTGGGCAGTAACAGATCGGCCGTAGTGCTGGTGGTGAGCTTACCGAGCCCGCGCACCGCGACCGGCATGTCGCCTCGCTTCACCGTGTCCACCCAAATGGTGTTGCGGTCGACGACACCACCCGGAGCGGCCGGGTTTTGAGCCCGGAGCACGACCACGCCTGCGCCGGACAGGGCCATCAGAATGACTACAAAAGCTGCCAGGGGCCCGATGACGGTGTGGGAGACCGGTTGCAATGGATCAGCCAGCCTGCGAATTCGATCCAAGAGAGAGCCGCCGTTGGCTGCGATCGCGGCACGAACGTGGGTGGGCCGGCACAATTCCAAATCGGCGAGGGCGCGAACATACGTTAGGGCGTCGCCACTAGCAGCCACCGCCAGATCGTCACAGCACAACTCGCGTTCCTTACGGATCTGATTTGACACCCACCAGATCGCCGGGTGGTAGAACAGTACTGCCTCGACGACACTCTGCAGCACGTTCACCAGATAGTCATGTCGGCGGATGTGGGCAAGCTCGTGCGCTAGTAGAGCCTCGATGTGTTCGGGTGCCAACCCGGTGAGCGCCCCGACCGGCATGAGCACCACCGGCCGAAACCAGCCCACGACGGCCGGCACTTCCACCAGCGACGACAGGAGCAGGCGGACGGGGTAGGTCACGCCGAGTTGGGCCGCGATTTTATCGAGCGCATCTTGCAGATGATGAGGAGTAGGGCGATTTGCATTGGACCGCAGGCGAGCTGCGACAATCGAACCACCCGCCAGGCGCATCAACAATACAACTACACCCGTGAACCAAGCCATCTCGAGCCACGGTAGGGCCCGCTGCAATCCATCTGACCATGACAAGTACCAAGGCGCCGCCAAGCTCCCACCCGATGCTGCAAGGGTCACCGGAATTGCATGGACTTGCACGGATGCCGATTGCCAGGTGTCCGAGCCTGCCAGGAAACCGTACGTGAGGATCGGAGCAGACGCCATGGTGGCGAGAGTCAAACAGGCGAGCGCGTAGCGAGCACGAGCGCTGGTCGACCCGGCACCCAGTCCGCGCACCGCCGCAAACAGGCCCGAAATCAATGCGCCCTGCCACACGAAGTGAAGCAGTGTCCAGCCAAGGTCTGTGGCCAGAGGCTGTGCGAACAAAAGCTGTAGACTTTTCATCGGGATTCCCCTTTCTTCTCAAGCTTGTCCAGAATTCGCCGGATCTCACCCAACTCTTCGTCGGAGGCAGGCTGGGCGGCCAGCGCCCCTAAGACGAGGTTTTTGGAAGAGCCTTCAAACGCACGCTTCAGCAAATCCGCGGCGATCTGCCGCTGAGTCTGTTCTTTGGCGACGCCGGCTTCGTAGACATGCGAGCGAAAGCGCTCACTGCGAACGAGCAGGCCTTTTTCCGTCATCAACTGCATCTGTTTGAGGGTCGTGGTGTAACCGCTGTCCTTTGCAAGCGCTTCGTGAATTTCACGCACGGTGCTGGGCCCCAGACGCCAGAGTGTGGCCAGTATATCGAGCTCCGCGTCCGAAGGCAGCGGCGTGCGAGACGGATGTTTCGGGCGGGAGCGGAGAGCCATGGTTCGAAGTATAATACGATCCAGATCGTATGTCAACGATATAAATCGTACTTAGACCAAACGGCGTATCCCGCCAGGTAGGGGCCCTCCGCTAGAGGCCGGTCGCGTCTGTAACCGCTGGACCCGGGTGCAGCCATGCTTCCCCGCCGCCAAGAAAGGCACCAAGCAGATCGTGTGAAGTCAGCATGCCTACCAAGCGTCCGGCGACGACGACCGGCAGGCAGTCAACTCGCCTCTTGCGCATGACCTCGATCGCCTCCGCCACTTGCAATTCCGGGGGAACCGTCGGAAAATCGACTTCCATAATGTCACGCACGGTCTGTTCGGCATCCTTCGTGTGGCCGGCCGCCATGCGGATCATGGTACGAAACGTGATCAACCCGATCAAAAGTCCGTCGTCATCCTCCACCGGCACATGGCTGATTTGACGCCAGTCCATCAGGTTTGCCGCCAGGCGCAACAAGTCGTCCGGATGGACCGTGAACAACTCGATCGACATACAGTCCTCCACGGTCATCGCCGCACCTCGTTCTGGGCTGGGCGGGACTTCGGCGAGCGGCCAACGATGAACGGGCTCACCGGTTTGCTGGTTCTTCAGCATCGCTGCCGTCAGCCACCTATGCCGCGCTTCGCGCGATCCTTGGGTTCCCATGGCAGACAAGGAATTGAGGGTCCATTGGCTGCCTGTGCGATTCATCCGGACCCGATCCTCGACGACGCCCAGATAGCGGTCAAGATCCTCGGAACAGATGCCCGCCTGACGCAGTCCGGTTCTGGCAAGCGGCAACAGTTCCTTGAGAATCAATTGCGCCGCAGGCACACTCCGGCCCCCGAGCCACGCAAACTGAGCGTTCAACCCGTATCGCGCGGCCAGATAAAAATTGGTCTTGGCCTCCTCAAATGAGAATATATTTCGGATATCGCCGTACTCACCGGCAGTGCCGCCCAGCAACCCAAAGAGGAACGCGGCGTTGGCCACTTCGTCGAGTA
>JBEKOZ010000246.1:0-7101 GCA_049521275.1 Bryobacteraceae bacterium
CCGCCATGCGTCAGCATGCGGACTCGCGACCCGCTACAATTCCAGGTTGCCCTGGTACATCATGTCTTTCAGCGTGAACTTGCACTTCACGTCGATCGGGCCAAGCTTCGTTGAAAACATCGCCTGCTTGTCCTCTGGCCGCAGGGCCAGGCCGCGCGAAAAATAAAAAAAGGTGCCCGCCATGGTGAGTTCGTTCCGCGGTGCGATGGCCACGCGGCTCAGCAGAATGGCATCGCCCTTGTGTTCGAGCTTCGTAACCAGCTTCAACGCCTCAAACCTCGCCGCGCGCTGGCTCTCGTCTTCATCCGGCGTCGCGCCGATGCTGGGCACGTCGCCCACCATATTAAGGATGTAAAACTTCTCCACGTCGGGCAACGGACTGGCCTTCATCGCCTCGCGCACCGGCAGCGCCGACTGCCACCGGATGATCGCCTTAAAATCCGCGGGCGATCCCGCGCTTGGCGATCCGCGATTCGATCCGTTGGAACCACGGCTATGCTGCCCCGGCAGGCTGGTGCTCAACGGGCCGTTCTGCCCGCCGTAATAGGAAACGGCCGCGTCGCGCGCCCACGGCGACTTGTTCAGCAGCAGCTGAATCTCCTCGGCGGTCCACTCCGACGGCTTCCTTTCGTTCCAGAATTCCTTCGCGTAATATCCCCGGCAACGCGCAGCCGCGACACAGCCTGCGAAGCCAACCTGTAATGCCGTGCGCCGTGTCATCCGTCTAATATTAGTACAGCATGCTCCGCGACTGGAAAATCTGGCTTCTGCCGCTACCTCTCGTTTCGCTGGCCGCCGTGTCAGACGACGATGCCTGGAAAACCAAGCGCGCCGCCGACTGGACCGACGCCGAAACCAAGCGCATTCTCACCGATTCTCCCTGGGCCGCCATGGTCACCCCGACCATCAAGAAAACCGACCAGCGCTCCACCGGTCACAGCGGCGGACTGGCCGGGATCCCAGGAATGGGCCGCCATCGAACCCAGACGCAGGACCCCGACGACAGCCCTCCGTCCACCGATACTTCACCTCTTCTGAACGTTCGATGGGAGAGCGCGCTTCCCGTCCGTGAAGCCGAACTTAAGGCCCGCGAGACCAACGCGCCCGACGTCGATGCGGACCACTATGCCGTCGCCGTCTACGGTCTGCCCAGCCATCTGGCGAAGGACCCGCACGGCTTCGCCGACCGTCTCAAGGGCCAGGCGGCCATCAAGCGCGAAGGGCAGAAGGATCTGAAGCCTTCGCATGTCGACGTGCTGGAGCGCGACAACGGTGTGGTGATCGTCTTCCTGTTTCCTCGCTCTAAAGAGATCACCCCCAAAGACTCCCGCGCCGAGTTCAATGCGCAGATCGCCCAGTTCCAGATCACCCAGTCCTTTCATGTCGATGAAATGAACTATCAGGGCAAGCCGGAACTTTGATGACACCGGACCGCGGATGAAAAGTTCTCACGCCTTCCGGACCTACGCGGTCCTGCTTCTCTTCATCGCGCTAAAAGCGGTGGGAAATCTGTCGCTCGCCTGGGGCATGAAACATCTCCCCGCCGCCGGCGCGAATCCTTTGTCGTACATCCGCGCGATGCTGGACCCGTTTGTCGCGCTCGGCGTCGCTTCGCTGATCGTCGCTTTGCTCACAAGAATGGTGCTGCTCAGCCTCGCCGACCTCAGTTTCGTCCTGCCCGTTACTGCGGTTGGCTACGTGATCGCGGCGTTTCTCGGCAAAGTGGTCCTCAATGAGGTCGTCACCGGCCGCCGCTGGCTGGGAACTATTTTCATTTTCATCGGCGCGATTTTAGTCGGCTCCACGGGAGAAAAATCGAAATGAAGTGGCTGCTAGTCATCCTGATGGTAGTCGCCACGGTGCTCAGCGACCTGCTCCAAAGCTACGAAATGAAGCGCGTCGGCGAGCAATCGGTAGGCACCCAATTGCTCAAGCTGATCGTCCAGCGCCGCTATCTGATCCTGGCCATCTTCTGCATGGCCATATCGTTTTTCTCTTTCATGGCCCTGGTGCAAACGCAGCCGCTAAGCTTCGCCGTCCCCGCCTCCGCCGCCAGCTTCATTCTCGAAACAGCCCTGGCGAAGCTGGTTTTAAAAGAAAAGGTAGGCATAAAAAGAGCCGCCGGAGCCCTGATCGTCCTAGCAGGAGTAATTCTCCTGGGCGGTTAACGCAATTCCGTCTACTGGCTACTGGCTACCTTGGCTACTGGCTACTTCTTTCGCCACCAGCTGCCCCGCGCGAATATAGTAATCCGCCCCGCGCCACCGGATGCTGCTCCGCAAGAAACTGGCGAGCCAAATGAAAAACGCCACCGCATCCCACACCGGGATCAGCATCATTTGCGCCCACAATCCCGGCCGCCGCAAGCCGTGCACCCCGATCACCCAGGTCATCGCGGCGCGCAATCCGAGATACGTTCCCAAATACCCGATCGCAATCGCGGCAGTCGGATGCACCGCGACAGCCGCCAGCGACCACGGCAGCCCTTGCGTCAGCAGCAAACCGAAATGGCCCCATGGACGCATATGCCGCATCACCACGATCCAGCGCATCCGCTTGTGTAAAAGATCGCTCATCGAGCCATAGTCGGACACGGTCGACACCGTATACCGCAGCAGCTTAACTTCGTAACCCTGCTCGGCGATCAGGCGCCCGACGAGCAGATCGTCGCCCGGAGAATTCTCAATCGCCGCATACCCGCCAAATCCAGAGAGGCGCGCCCGCGTGGTGGCGATCGAAGGTCCCAGCGCGAACTTAATGCCATCCAGTTGCCACGCCACTAAAATGCCCGCGTAAAAATCCGACATCATGCCGATGGTTTGCAGCCGGTCCGCGAACGTTTTGAGATCGGTGTGGACATAGAAGCAAGTCACCGCACCGACGCCCGGCTCCTGCAGCGGCGCCGTCATCGCGCGCAGATAATCCGGCCCGACGCGCACGTCGCTATCGCTGATCACCACCGTTTCATGCCGCGCCTCTGCCGCCATCCGCGCGAGTTTCGCAACCTTGTCGTTGGACGCCACGCGTCCCGACCCGAACAGCACCCGAATCTCCCGCCGTGGAAAATCGCGTTGTAGTTTTTCGAGCACCGGCCGCACCGTCTCGTCCTCCGGATCGACGCAGAAAATCATTTCGTATTCCGGATAATCCTGGTCACAGAAACTCGCCAGATTCTCGTACGCGTCCGGGTCGAGCCCGCGAATCGGTTTCAAAATGCTCACGGGCGGCGCGAACGAACGGTCCGGCGCGCTCACCGGCTGGCGGAAATATCGCCACGAGCTATAGAGCGCGATCAGATAATAAATGAACGGGATGGCTGCAATTCCCAACCACAGAGCCACGGCGGCGGTCACGACTTACAGCCTACTAGACTCCACCGGTTGGTTGCAGAGGACCAGTTTTCCGCCGCTCTCCGCCAGTGTGATCAGCCGCTCGGCGCCCACCAGTTTTTGGAGGCGCTCGAGCGCCGTCTGGCTCGCCACAATGTAGGCGCGCTCGGGTCCCAGCCATAACTTCTGCCACTGCGCGTCGTCCAGAAAAACATCCGGAGCCCCCGGCGCATAGGACCCGTAAACAAGATTGTTAAACCGCCCGTTCAGCAGCAGCGCGCGCCGGTTGGTATAAAAAAACACCGACGAAAACGTGTAGTAATGATGATCCACAATCAACTTGCCCTCGGGCGCCCGCAGCAGCGCCTCCGCCAGCGGCCTCGACGACAGGTACGGATCGAACACCACCAGCGCCATCCGCGCGGCTTGGAAAAACAGCACCATCATCACGCCCGCCGCGAGATACGCCCTCCGCCCGGAGGCCAGCACGGTCCCGATCGCCCCGACCGCGAACGCGACCGCCGCCGCGAGCAAGGGAGCCCGCAGATACGCGAACGATTTCAAATTCAGATCCTCGATATGTCCCAGCGACAGCGTGTACGCCCCCGGATGGCTGCTCAGCGCGTTCGAAATATCGCCCGGCGTCGCCTGCCCCCGCGTCAGGAACCACAGCGTTCCCGCCGCGATTGCGCAGCACGCCAAAATCGCGGACAGCGCCCGCGTCCCCCATCGCACCCACGGTCCGCCCGCCGCCATCGCCGACCCCAGCAGCAAGGCCAGCGCCGGATAGCAGGGCATCGAATAATATTCCTGCGTCGTCGAGAAAGTGAAAAACACCAGCACGAATCCGGTCCAGCACAACGCCAGCAGCCGCGTCTTCCCCGCGCGATCCACCGGCCGGAAAGAAAGCTTCGCCACGGCGGGAAAATACACGCTCCAGGGAAACAGCCAGACCAGGTGCAGCAGCCAGAACCACACTCGGGGAACCGTATTATAGTCGCGCGGATAGCGCAGGTTCAAAAACCGCAGCAGCTGCTCGTTGATCACGAAAAACCACAGGAATCCGTGATATTCGCCCGGCGCCGAATGCATCGTCAAAGCGAAATAAGGAGGATTCCGCAGAGTCGCCAGAATGTGCCATGGCGCGGCGATCGCGATCACGATCAGCGCTCCTGTGAAAGGCCGCAATCGCCTCCATAAGCCAAGCTGCCCCGTCAGCGCCAGGTAAACAACGCCGGCGCCCACTGGAAAAACCACGCCGATCAGGCTCTTCAACAGCAGGCTCGTCCCCAGCGTCGCCGCGAATACCATGGCCCACCACCGCGGCCGAGCCTCTTCGTCGTCGATCGCCCGCAGGAACGCCCACATGGACAGCGCCATCGCCGCCGTCACCACCACGTCCGGGATCTGCACCCGCGTGAATAAGAACAACCCCACGCATGTCGAGATCGATAACCCCGCGTAAAATCCCGCCAGCCGTCCGAACGCCCACATCCCGAACGCCGCCGTCAGCCACGCCAAGCCGATGGCCGCGACCACCACGGGAATCCGCGCCGACCAGTCGTAGGGTCCGAAAATCTTGAGGCAGATCGCGATTCCCCAATTAATGAGCGGCGCTTTTTCCATGTACGGGACGCCGTCCAGGTGCGGCGTCACCCAATCGCCAGACGTTAGCATGTTGCGCGCGATCTGCGCCTCTACCGCGTCCGAATCGTCCATCAGGGAGGGAGGGGAAATCATGCAGCCGATGTAAACGGCCGCGGCAAACAAAATAACAATCAGGTAGAGGTGTAAACGTCCCCCAGCAGTTTCTTTCATCCTGGCTACTGGCTACTTCTTCTCAATCCCCCGACATCGCGAGCGTCGCCGCCCTCTTCTGCGAGCGCTGATTGCGCGAGTTCCGCCAGTTCACCTGCGGCAGGAACAGGCTCCGGTCCACCCGATCCTGATACTTCAGCGCGATATTCATCAGCGAATCCAGCAGCGACTCGGACAGCAGGTGCGGCCGCAGTCCGAGATCCACCAGTTTCGAATGCTTCGCGTTGTAGTAATGCTGCTGCGCTTCGACGCGCGGGGTCGGCATGTGCTCGATCGTCACAGGCAGGCCCATTTCGCCCGCCGCCGTCTTCACCATGTTCGCCAGGTCCATCACCGAAAATTGCTCGGTGAACTGGTTGAACACCCGGCACTCGCCCGGAGCCGCCGGATTGAGGCACGCGATCTCCACGCACCGCACCGTGTCCCGAATGTCCAGAAATCCCCGCGTCTGCCCGCCCGTTCCGTACACCGTCAGCGGATGACCCACCGCTGCCTGAATGCAAAACCGGTTCAGCACCGTGCCAAAAATCTCATCGTAATCGAAGCGGTTGATCAACGCTTCGTCCAGGTTCACTTCGTCGGTGATCGTGCCGTACACCACGCCCTGGTTCAGATCGGTGGCGCGCAGCCCCCAGATCTTGCACGCGAACATCATGTTGTGGCTGTCGTGAACCTTCGATAAGTGATAGAACGAACCAGGCTGCTTCGGGAACGGCAACACATCGGTCCGCCCGTTGTGCTCGATTTTCAAATAGCCTTCTTCGATGTCGATATTCGGCGTCCCGTACTCGCCCATCGTACCCAGCTTAACAATGTGGCAATCCGGAGCCAGTTCCTTGATCGCGAACAGCAGGTTCAGCGTCCCCACCACGTTGTTCACCTGCGTGAAAACCGCGTGCTTGCGGTCGATCATCGAATAGGGCGCGGCGCGCTGCTCGGCGAAATGCACCACCGCCTCCGGCTGGAAGCTCTCGATCACCGATGCCAGAAATTCGTAGTCCGTCACGTCTCCGGCAAACGACTCGATCACGTTGCCGGTCAACTCCTGCCACACCCTCAGACGGTCGGAAAGCGGTTGAATCGGCGTCAATGTCTGTACGCCCAACTCGTGATCCCACTGGCGCCGTAGAAAATTGTCGACCACGGACACTTCGTGCCCCTGTTTCGACAAATAGAGCGCCGTGGCCCACCCGCAATACCCATCCCCGCCTAAGACGCAGATTCTCATGTTCTTTTAGAGCTCCTCTTCCATAATCGCACCACTGCCTGGAGCCCGAAAACCCCCTCCACTAAAACAAGATGCCGTTTTGTTAATAAGGGTTACAGGAAAACCCAGGCAATCGGCTTAGACGCTGGTTTCCACATATGCCAAACGGCAATGTTGGCAGCGGGCAGACGGGAAATTGCATCCCTCAAAATCTTAAATCGTGCGATATCCCTGTCCCAACTCCGGTCGATGCCTGGACGCGGCCCCCCGGCCGGCATTCATAGAAAATCAGTCGCCGACTCTTCCTTGTTGGAACAGCTTCCGCAGTCGCTCTCGTGAGTAGTAAAGCCCGCCCAAAGCCATCGCCGTCAAGACCAGAATCAGCGACCCCGGAGCCGGTGTCGTCGGCGGACCAGGCGGACCAGTCGTCGGCGCCGGAACGGTGATCGAGCAACTAGCCGTAGCCACAGCCGCCGTGGAATCGACCGCTTGAGCCGTGTAGTCAAATACTCCGATGCCGTTCAGCGTCCCCGCGATCGCCCCGGTAGTTGCGTTCGGCGACAGACCCGGTGGGAGCGCGCCGGCACTGATCGAATAGGTGTACGGCGGTACCCCCCCCGTTGCCACCAGGGCAGAGGAATAGGGTGCATACAGCGTCCCGCTCGGGTACGCGCATGTTACCGAAAGCGCTGGGGGCGTCGCGCCTGCCGCGCCGGGATTGACCACCGCATTCCCAGCTAATGTGAC
>JBEKOZ010000247.1:0-9238 GCA_049521275.1 Bryobacteraceae bacterium
AGTTGTGCCAGGGCGTGAACAAGTCGCATCCTTGCGGCGCGGGTCTGGGCCTGTTGGGCGTGGGACCCTCCGGCGATATCGCGCCGTGCCACCGTTTTGTCGATTCCGACGCGCACGCGCTGGGACACATCTCGACGGGCATCGACCGCGCGAAGCAGACCGATTTTCTGAGCCGCGGCCATATCAATTCCAAATACGATTGCCATACGTGCTGGGCGCGGCCGCTGTGCGCCGGCGGCTGCCATCACGAAGCGTTCGTACGCTACGGAGACACGGGGCATCCGAATCTCCATTATTGCGATTGGATCCGGGACTGGACCGACACCTGCCTTGGAATTTATGGCGCGATCGCGGCTAAGAACCCGGGGTTTTTGCAGCAGTTTGCGGAAAGGAAAGCACCAGAATGAGACACATGCGACCGCTGAACAAGAAGGCTGCCCGCATTGACGAGTATGTGGTTTCGCGCGCCGATGACGTGGTGGCCATGCAGGATCGGCCCACCCAGCAGCGCCCGCACGTTCCGATGGGTTGCGCGTTGATGTTTACGCCCGGCTGGGAAGTAGATGCGGCCGGCGGCACTGCCGGCCTCTGTCAGCCCGTCGAGCGGGACATCTACGACTGCTTCGTCAGTTGTTATTGGCCGGCGCAGGTTCCCGATCATTTGAACAATTCGCCCGACTGGACCGCCAAATGCGCCTCGGCTACGAAAGACTGGCGAAATCTCGATCTGGTGTTCCCATAACCATGAGGCACCTGACACTGCTCGCCGCGCTGGCCGGTTTCGCAAGCGCGGGCACTCTTTATTTGCCGGCCTACCCTGCCTCCGTTCTGGTCTTCGACGAGGAGAAGGCCCAGATCGTCGATCGGATCAAGCTCGAGACGGGCACGCCCATGTCGATTCGCCTGTCGCCCGATCACAAGAAGATCTACGTCACGACCATAGACCACAATGGCATCGAGGTGATCGACGTCGCGACGCGCAAGGTGATTAATCACTTTGTGCTCGATACGCCGACCAAACAATTTCGACTCTTTGCGGGGACACCGGATGCGGAGGGCAAGCTATTCTATGCGGTCACGAAGGAAATCACCAGGTTTCCAGAGCACTTTGAGGTGGCCAAGCCGAAGTACAACATAGTCGATCTGGAGCAGCAGAAGATCGTCAAGACGGTGGAAATTACCAAGGAAGAGGAGTCTCAGAACAGCGGCGACTACGGAGTCGGATGGATGGAAGTTTCTCCAGACGGCAAGTATGTGTACCAGTTCGGCGAGAAGATCAGCATTCTTCAGGCCAGCGATTTCAAGGTCATCGATCATATCGACCTGGCGAGACCGGATGCTCCGGGGATGGAAGGGGTGCACTTCGGCGCCGATCTCGATCTGATCAATTCGCCGGGTGAGCACACGGGGATGTTCGTCTGGTCCGACCCCATCGTCCACAACCACGTGTTTGGCCTGGCGCGTTTCGATCTGAGCACCAGGCGCATCGACTTTAATCCAATTGGGCCGGCTCCCGCGGGGATGGCTGGGATCGAGGTCACGCCGGATAAGAAGTGGGCTTATACGGTGGTCTCGAATGGAATGCATGGGAACAAGCGCTGCGAGTTCTGGGCGTTCGATCTTTCAAACGACCGCATTAAGCAAAAGGCCGAGGTTCCGTGCCGCACGCGCTTCACTTTGGGGATTTCCGCCAATGGTAAAAAGCTATACATCTACGGAGCCGGCTTCGATATCGAAGTTTACGACGCCGCGACGCTAAAATACGAGAAGACCTGGGACCTGAATAACGACGTGACCTATGCGGGGATCGTCGTTCTACCGTAGACAAGCCATCTAGTGTAGTGCGTCACACGCTTTGATCATTATCATCCCGGCCTTGTGGGGCCGCCAATTATGGCGGCAAGCCGGCTTTTGTGCCGGCGCTGCCCGAAGCCGCCTGAAAGGGCGGCTGCCGCCAAAATTGGCGGCCCCACGATGGCCTCCCAAACGCGATCGGCTGCCAGGAATACAGACACACTTCGGCTTTCGTGAGCGGCCGGCCGATTCCTCAGCCGGCCACTAGTGGATTGGACTGCCTCTAGCCCTGGGCCCCGGACCCGATCGCGTCCCGCCGACCGACGGCGAAACTCACGGGGACCGATATTCCGAGCTTTCGATGCACAATCCTCTGAATCCTCGGGTGCGGCAATCATCCTCTGAATCCTCGGGTGCGGCAATCAACGCTATCCGCCCGGTCCCGTGATCTTATGAGATCGATCCCAAGGTTCCTCCGTCGGCGTCATACGTATAGTTGACGCCGCAAGGCTTTATGGGCCTCCGGAGGCTCAGGACCACCGTAATACGACATTTCGCGGCCGCGAAAAAACTGTCAAAAGAGCCCCGGTGGAGGCTCCTTCTGGTTTGAGGATATGCGAAGGGCTCGAAGCGCAGGTTCACCGAAAGACGCCAGGCTCGCAAAGAAAAAGGAGATAAAAATTCGTTTTTCTTAGTTACCCGGCTTTCCAGTGGACGCGGTGTGCTGAATTCCTTCGCCGCCGGCAGCGAGCAGCGCCGCTGTGGCGTAGCCCGTCGCGGCGTCGGTCATGAACTTTTCAGGGACGGTGCCAGCGTCATGTTTGTGGTTCATCGATTCCGCAGCCCAGTAGCCTTTCGGATCCTGGTGAGTTTTCAGCCACGCCAGCGCTTTGGCGAGACCTGCCTGCGACGGCTGGATTCCGGCCTGTTCAGCCGAAAACGAAACCAGCGCCGTGGCGTAACTGTTGGAGCCAACCGAGGCAGGAGCCGCGTCCCGCGTCTTCCACTGGCCCAAGGATTGAATGCTCCATCCGCCATCCGCCTCCTGTTTGCGCCACAGTTCGTCTAAGATCGCCTGGCGATCGGCGGACGGCAACAGATCCGGCACTTTCGCGGCCGCCCACAGCAGAAACAGCCGGTTGTGCAACGGCTGCGTCTTCTGAGCATTTTGCAAATATGTTTTGAGAGCGGCCATGTTCTCGCGGATCTCCGGGCGAGACTGGTAACCGGCCGGAGCAAGACCGGTGGCCAATGCCCCCAGCGCCGCTCCGTAAAATGCCGCATCTTTCGTTTCCCAGGGATCGAGATCAAAGTCCGACCAGAGCCAGGCGCCCGCGTCGGGTCCGCTGGTCACCTGTTGCGACCACAAGCGACTGAACGCCCTCTCCCCTTCCGGGCTCAACTTTCCGCGCGGCGCATCGTCCATTGCCAGGACCAGGGCGGCAAGCACCACCTGCGCGCCGTATACCTGTTTGACGATTCGGCCCTTCAGTCCGCCGAACAGGTCATCGGCGTCCGTGCGGGTTACGGTGGCGCGGATGCTCGACACCAGCAAGCTTTCGTAGAGCGTGGGGCCGGTCTTTTCACCCAGGGACTGACGCAGCGCCGGCCTGGCGAGAAGGTAGGTCAAGCCGGTGTGGCAAGAGACGCACGCTACGCCGGAGTGCATGGCCGTCGGCCACTCGATCCACTGCTGTTGGCGCGAATCCAGATATTTTTCGGCCAGCTTGGCGTTCCAGTCGGCACAAAAGGCGGGCGCGACTGCGAGGGTCAATAGAGCGGCTAGACGGATTGAAAATGACATTCGGACCTCGTTCGAGTGGAGTATAACCTGGATTGATTCGGTGGGTCCAGAGCAAACTTTGCGCAACTTGCACAAGGTTGTTCTTGACTCCTTTTCACAGGTCCGTTATACTAACTTCCAATTTCCTCTAACCCACGTCGGTTAAACCCCAAGTAGACATTTCTTAAACAACGAAGCCGGCGGAGAGGTCCGCCCCTGTATCCGTGTACAGGATAGCGCGCAATCAAAAGGAGAAATCTGATGTCGGCCGTATTCTCTTCAACGCACTCGGTTCCCTTCACGTCGTTCCGTCTGGTTCTCGTGATTTTCTGCGTTCTGGCGTTCACTCGGCCGAGCCACGGCCAGTCCACCTTCGGCACGGTGCTCGGTACGGTCAAGGATCCGTCGGGGAGCATGGTTCCACAGGCGAAAGTCGATCTCCTGAATACCGGAACGAACGCGAATCATTCGACGATCACGAACGCGAACGGGGCGTATGAGTTCGTCAACATCGAGATTGGAAATTACAAACTCACCGTGGAGGCGCCCGGCTTTCAGAAGACCGAGTACCAGGCGTTCGAAGTGGCCGCGCGAGACACTAAGCGTATTGACGTCGATTTGAAGGTAGCGTCGCAAGCTACCTCCGTGACCATTGAGGCGGTGGCGGTGGTCCAGACCGATGCCTCCAACATTTCCGAAACCAAGGGCAGCCTGGAGTTGACCAACCTTCCGGTGGCCATCGGCACGCGATCGTCCGGCTCCACCAGCGCCTTCTCGACGTTGACGGCACAGCCGGGGGTTCAGATCGACAACAATAACAACATAGCCGTCGCGGGAGCCGGGCCTTCGCAGCTTTCCGTCACCATCGACGGCATCAGTTCCGTGGGGCCAGGAACATTGGGGGCGCTCGGCGAATTATTCCCGTCCTTCAACTCCATCGAAGAAATCCGGATCAGCGAGGTGCTGAATCCGGCCGAGTTTGGGGGTGTCGCCGACATCACTACGATCTCAAAGTCGGGCACGAACACGTTTCACGGCGGATTCTTCGAGAACGTTCAGAACACCGCCTTCAATGCGGCCGACACGTTCAGCCACCTGGTGGCATTAGACAAGATGAACAACTTCGGCTTTTACATGGGCGGCCCGGTGATCTTCCCGAAGCTGTATAACGGCAGGAACAAAACATTTTTTTTCGGCAGCTTCGAAGCGCTGCGATTGCCGAAGTCGGAGACCAACGTTAACACTGTTCCGACCGAGGCGATGCGGAATGGCGATCTGTCCGCGTATCTCTCCGCCGCCAACGGCGGCTCGGGTAACCTGCTGACCGGATATCCAAACAACCAGATTCCCGCCACCATGTTGAATCCCTACTCGCAGAAACTGACGGACTTCATTTTTCCGTTGCCGAACACCGGCGCCCCCGGCGCTGTATCAAACAACTTCCTGGGGGTCTATGCGATTCCCATCAACAGCGCCCAGGGTGACGCGCGCATCGATCAGAGTCTTGGCCCGAAGCACATGATCTTTGTCCGGTGGACTTACAAGAATCGCCGCATCACGCTTCCTCTGACAGACATTTACGGTAACCCCAGCAACCCGGCCCTTGGCAGCGTCTCGACGCCGCAGATCTATAATTCCTTCGCCACGTCCTACAATTGGGTCATTTCTCCAGCACTGGTGAACGAGTTGCGCGGCGGCTTTAGCGTGGTTCACCGCAACGTTACGTTTGGCATCACAGCTCAGGAAGCGGCAAACACGCTGGGTCTCACGGTCGGCCCGGGAGCGCTGCCGCAGGCCATTCTCCCAGGCGATAACGTCCCAACCTTAGCCATCGCCGGGTTCATGGGAATCGTGGGGCCGCAGAACGACTTAAATCCGCATGAGGGCACTTACGAGGCCTCTGACAGTCTGACCTGGACAAAAGGGAAGCATACGTTCAAGTTTGGCTTCGACTGGCGGTTCCTGAGCACCCTGGACACGGTGGTTTTTAACAACTATCGATTAGGGTCCTATAATTTCAATGGCTCGGTTATGAGTTCCTTGCTGGGCGGCGGCGACGCAACGCCGTTTGCCTCCTTTTTGCTGGGCTACCCCGACCTGAGCACCATCTCCAACGTGCTCAACCCAAATACGGATGCCTGGTCCAGCGCCTACGCCATTTTCGCGCAAGACGATTTCAAGATCTCCCAACGCTTGACTCTCAACTACGGTCTGCGTTGGGAGTACCATCCGGGGTTCTCAGACCATAACAACAATATGGTGAACTTCGATCCGTACTACCAAAATATTGTGAACGGCCAGAACACCGGAGCGGTGATTTATCAGAGTGGCGGTCTGCCAAACATCAACCCCTTATTTGAACAAACGCTCGCCCCGACCCCCATCATTCCTGCTTCCCAGGCAGGTCTCTCAAACAGCCTGCGGCAACATAACTTGCTGGATTTCGCGCCACGGGTCGGTTTTGCCTGGCGTGTTTTCAACAACAACAAAACCGTTCTCCGAGGCGGCTACGGGCGATTCATTGAGTCTCTTTTAAGCACTACGGCGATCGACGGCTGGTCGGTCGGATCGAGCGACGTCGGATTCTTCTCCAACTCGATCAACAACGGCGTCCCGCAGTTCTCGATGCCCTACGCCTGGCCTTCGAACATTGCTGAACCCGGCACGTATTTCTTCGACCTGGCCGCCAACATTCATATGAAGGACCCCATCGTCGAGGAATGGAACCTCACCCTGGAACAGGATATTGGCAAAGGCGTAGGATTCCGCGCTTCCTATGATGGTAACCACGCCTACAATCTGCCGAGCCAGATCAACGCCGACCAGGTTCCCGTGAACAGTTTAGGATTCAACGCCGCGGCAACCCAGGCTGCGATTCCCTTTCCGCTGATGTCCTACATCGACACTACGACCAGCACCGGCTTCCAAAATTACCAGGCCGGCACGTTTTCGGTGAGAAAGCGCGCTTCCAACCTGCAGTTTGAGATCAGTTATACCTACACCCGAAATCTGGCAAACGTGAACGGGGCTCCTACTTCAAGCGCCGCCGGCTACGCCAACGAGTTCGGCAATCTTATGAGCAATCCCGCAAATCCGGGCGTCGACTACGGGAATGTTCCGTTCAGCCGCCGGGAGCGCGTTCTGGCGACGTTCCTCTATGAGCTGCCGTTTGGAAAGGGCCAGGCTTTCTTGAACAGCAACCGCGCTCTGAGTCAGATTGTGGGTGGTTGGGAGCTGAGCGGCGTGACGCTGTTCCAGAGCGGGCCGTTTATGTCCGTGGCGACGTTGACAGATCCTTCGGGTACCGGCTTCAACATCTTTAATCTTAACGGCGGCCGGGCCGACACGGTGCCGGGTGTGAGTCCGTACGCAGGCCAATCCATCAACCAATGGATCAACCCGGCAGCCTTTGTCGATCCGTGCGCGAATTGCCAGACACTCGCTAACGGGGTGACGACCGCCCTCGGCCGATTCGGCGACGAGACGTCAGGCTCCATCGTCGGGCCGGGCACGCAGGCCGTGTCGCTGTCGCTGCTCAAGCGGTTTTCATTCACCGAGCGGGTTCACGCGGTGATTGGAATGCAAGTCTCGAACGCATTCAACCATGCCAACTATGCGCCTCCCGGCAATCTGACGTTGGGGGTTCCAGCCTTCGGGACGATCACATCGATGCAAATCGCCGAGGGGGCCGGACCGCGACAAGTCCAATTGACGGCGCGGTTGACTTTCTAGTGGCGTGTCGCGGCTTGTGGCGTCCACGGCGTCGACACGAGTGTCGACGCGGCACGCAAGAGTGCGTGCGCCACGAACGCGCCTGGTGAAAGATAATAGGATCCAGTGAAACAGGCATTGGTCCCGTTTGTCTGCATATTTCTGATGACCGCCTCCGCCGCGGAGCCGCTCGTCGGGACATGGCGTCTCGACCACCAGGAAATCAACGGGGCGCAAACAGACTCCGACCCGCTCACATTGAAGGTTTCTCAATCCGGAGATAAGCTGACATTCGCGTTCTCGGTACCGGTGAACAACGTGTATTTCGTCAGCATGACTTACACCCTTAAGCTGGACGGGAGCGAAGCGGAGGTCAAGAATGCGCAGGGTGAAAAGATGGGTACCGTCCAAATGACGCGCGGCGCAGCGTTACAGTACAAGCTCATTTTGAAAGGACAGAACCGGCCGGACAGTTCGGGGAGGATCACGGTGTCCGCTGACGGGAAGATCCTGACCAGCGAAGCGGACACGATGAAGGCAGGCCGGGCCCTCCATTCCACGCAAGTGTTCAAGCGCTACTAGCGTTCGCGAATGGGCTTCCTTGAGCGCTACCTCCGCCGGCCGCAACAGCTTGCAGTGCGCCGGTTCAACTTCCAGGTGCACCTTTGGGCGGGACTTATCCTGACTTTGTACCTGATCGTGATCGGAGTCACCGGATCGGTTCTGGTGTTTCGCGCAGAGTTGGAGAGGCTTTGCGGGCTCAAGCCGTGGCAAGGAATGCGCGCCCGCGAACCGCTCGCGGACCTGGCCACGGTGGTAGACAACTTGCGAGCCGCTTACCCGCACGGCCACCTTGTTTCGGTGATCGCACCGGGGGACGAGGACGCCACTTTCGTTGCGGTTGTGGATGGAAGGGGCCGGATCAAAGTCGCTAGCGAGCCCAAAGACGGCAGGGTTTTGGGCGAATTTCCAAGAGGGACCAATTGGATGGATGTCGTTCAGGAGTTGCACGAGAGCTTGCTTGTTCATCGAACCGGGCGCATCCTGAACGGCATCGGCGCGGTGTGTCTGCTGTTGCTGAACATCACTGGACTGGTCATCTGGTGGCCGGGCATTCGAAATTGGAGGCGCGCGCTGAAGGTGGACTTTCGAAGAAACTGGCGACGGATCAACTTCGATCTACATAGCTCCGCGGGCTTCTGGACCATTCTCATTGTGTCCTTCTGGGCTGTGAGCGGGATTTATTTCGCCTGGCCCCGGCAGGTCTTTCTGCTGGTGAATTCTCTTTCTCCGGTGATCAGCGCCCGACCTCCCGCGGTCAGCGTGATGGCGGAGACCATGGTCCCGGAACCCGACATCCGCTCGTTCGTCAATCGCGCCCGCACTATCGATCCGGGGACCACCGTGGGAGGGATTGCCTTTCCCTATAGCCGGAGAGCGCCGCTCGGGATCCTCATGCGCAGGGGCAATAGTGTCGGGCGCGAATATATGGACACGGTGTACTTCAATCCGTACACCGGCGAGTACCTTTCCACCTGGCGCTACGGTGTGAACGAAAGCCTCGGAGACTGGATCGTGTGGTTGCAGGTCCCGTTGCACTTCGGGACCTATTGGGGTCTGAGCGTTAAAATTGTCTGGTGCGCCGCCGGCCTCGCCATCCCGCTGCTGGCGGTCACCGGGCTGCTGATGTATTGGAACCGGGCGCTCCGGAAGAAATGGAAGCGGCGGCACAAATCCGGGCCGGATGTTGTTTCGCGCAACCTTATTCGTTTTTAGATAACCTTTGTGATAGGCTCGTAGGAAAGAAAAATCATGACACAAAATGGGGCGCTGAACGTCGCGGCCAGTTCCGATATCGCGACGACGATTCATCCGTATACAAATTTGAAGCTGCACGAGTCCGAGGGCCCTCTGGTCATCACCGAGGGCGACGGGGTTTTTGTCCGCGGA
>JBEKOZ010000248.1:0-7085 GCA_049521275.1 Bryobacteraceae bacterium
GTGTACGCCCCCAATACGGGAGACAGGGAACACGTATAAGTTGTGCCGGACCCACTTGCGGAGGCGCACAGCAGCGCTGTCCCGGATTGCCCGGCGCTGGTGGTTTCGACAAACGATGTGTCCACGCTGGTTTGAATGGAAATGGACTGCCCCGTGTCGCTGATGGCCAAGAGGATTCCTTGTCCGGTGGAAAAGTCCAGAATCGGCCGCGCTCCCACCTCGGTGCCCGTGTTCTCGACCTGCACCACTCCGCTGCCAACGCCGTACTCAGGAGACCACGTGTTGGAAGTGGTGCAGCCGTACATATTCGCTCCCGCGGCCGCCACGGTGAGAAAGTACATGTCGCCTTGGACGCATGTTGGCGGTAATGCGCCGCCGGTCGAAAAAGGCCTGGTGGACGGGGCCGACCCGAAATCCACTGTTTTAGACTGCGTCCGAAGATCAACCTGTGTTTGCGCCGCGAGAGGGATTCCTACCGCCAAAATGGACCATGCAATTGACCGGATCATGGGTGCTCGACATTCTCCTTCTTAAATCCCGCCTCTACTTCCGTAGAAAACGGCGTTTCCGATCGAAGGATGCACGTGTCCAGTTCTTGCCGCACGCCCGAAGGTGGAATAACCGCTTGATAAGGAACTGTTTATCATTTTGGCAAGCCACGTGACGAGATTTTGGGCGCCGATGGACGCTGATGAACGCGGATTATCAGCGGCCCCTCCGGTTATCATGGAACAGTTCCCGTGACCAACGATGACTCCGGATAAATTCCAAGAGCAGCGGAAGATGGACGCAAGGTTCGCCGGGGGACTCGCCTGGACCGCTGGAGTCAAATGGACCACTCAGATTTTTACGTGGATGTCGGTGGCTGCGGTGGCGCGGCTTCTCTTGCCCGCCGATGTGGGCTTGGCCGGTCTTGCCGGCGTGTTCCTGGGGATCACAAATGTAATGGCGGAGTTCGGGATCGGAACGGCGGTACTGCACATGCCGGAACTCGATCGCAGGACGTTAGGGCAACTGCATTCGTTCTCGCTGCTGCTCTGTACAGGCGTCTTTGGACTATCCGTGCTGGCGGCGCCAGGACTTGCATGGTTTTTTCGAAGTAATCACGTCCTCTTCTTTGCGGTCGCCAACGTTGCTTTCCTTTTTACAGGCATCCAGGCGGTTCCCTATGGTCTGCTTCAGCGCGACATGGACTATCGGAGGCTCGCTGTATTGGAGGCGCTGGCGGCTATGACCACCGCCCTTGTAACTGTTGTCGCCGCATGGTTTGGGTGGGGATTCTGGTCCATTCTGGCCGGCCATAACTCCGGTAAGATCGCGTCGACCGCACTATTGTTCCACTGGAAGCACGTGCCTTTCCGATGGCCGCGCTGGAGCGACATCCGGAAACCGGTTGAGATGGGCCGTCACGTCGCGATCAGCCGCTTCGCCACCGCGGCATATAACAACGCCGACGGAGTTGTCGTTGGCCGCACTCTGGGCGTATCCATGCTTGGAACCTACCAGCAAGCGATGAATTTTGCGAGCGTACCTTCGGAGAAGATCAGCGCCTTGATTATGCGGACCGTGTCGCCTCTATTTGCCAACGTGATGGACGACCTTGCCCTGGTACGCCGCTATTACCTGATCACCGTTGAACTTCTGAGTTTGGCGGTGATGCCGCTCATGGTGGGTCTGGCCATCGTGGCGCCACAAACCATCCTGCTGGTTCTCGGGAAGAAATGGGTCCTGGCAACCCGGCCGTTGCAATGGCTGAGTTTGTTCATGATCATGCGCGTTTTGGGCGTCCTGGCAGAACAAGTGCTGGTTTCTCAACGTTTGACCCGATTCACGATGCGGATGTCAATTTTGAGCTTTACGATCATGCCTCTTGCCTTTTTTCTGGCGGCGCGGTGGAAGGGCTCCAATGGCGTGGCAGCGGCATGGGTGATCTTATCTCCCGTGACGATCCTGCCGCTTTTGATGATTCTGCTGCACCGTATTCACCTGTCCTACCGCGACTACATCACAGCCTTGCTGCCTGCCGTGGCAGGATCGGCCGCGATGTGCGTCGCCTTGTTCGCTCTGGATCGCCGGCTGCCAGAGTCGTGGCCGGTCGTCGCCCAACTCGCCATTCAAGTCGGGACAGGCGGAGCCGTTTACGGGGGATTCATTCTGCTATTTTTCCGCTCCCGGGTTTGGCGCTATGTGAACTTTCTGTCCAACCTCAGGAAAACGAAAGATACCCCGGGTCCAATCATTCCTTGAAGCCTTATTTGGGAGGCGCAGCCGCCGCAGCCTCCAGCTTGGTGAGCTCCTGATGAACCATAGCCGCATCTCTCGCATTTGGCGCCAGCTCCAGGTAAGTTCGCAAACACTTGGCCGACTCGCCGAATTCATGCTTTTCCATGAGAATGAGCCCCAGCACGTAGCTCAGTCTGGGGATCTTGTGCTCCTTGTCGAGCAGTAACCCTTTGCGCGCGGAGATCTCCGCCTGCTCCATGTTATGCAACTGCGCATTCGCAATCGCGTCATACAGATAAGCCGCCGGAAAACTCTCCGGATCGAGCTGAATCCAATCGTGAGAGTACTTCGCCGACTCCACCCAATTCTGCTGTCGTTCGGCGAGTGCGGCCAAGCCCTCATACGGCCTCTCATACTTCGGATCGCTCTTCAGAGCCTCCTTCCAGGCCTCGGCGGCGCCCACGAAGTCACTCCGGCTCTGGCGCAGCACACCAAGCTCGAACCATGCGATCGCATACTTCGGGTACATTGTTACTGCCTTGGTCAACTCTTTGGCAGCGGCGTCCCACTTTTGATCATGCATCGCCGCGGTCCCTTTCTCGTACGCCTTGGCAGCATTCGGAGGCGCCGCCAGAGTGGTCGCGCTCACGGTGAGAGCCTGGCCTGGCGACACCGGATGGAGCGTAATCGTTCCCAGGCGAGTGTCGTCAAGGGTGTTCTTTATCGCAATACTGACGCGTTCCGACCAATAGCCCGCCAGGACGGCCTGCACCTCGCAATCTCTGAGCGCGGTGGTGACCGGATTGGAATAATAAGTCGAATTGCCGATGGGCCTGCTAAGATCCGTGTTTCGCGGTCCCTGTCCTGAATCCGCCACGGATGGATCGCTCCCGACGGCTCCCACCTTGAAACTGAAGCGCCCCTTGGAATCGGTCCAGGTTTCGTCACGCGCGACGCCTTTGCAGACGCGCTGGATGCGAACCGGCTCGGCAGGCCTGGTTCCGTCCTGGAGGGCCACCTCACCCGAAAAGAAAACAGCCCCCGGCTCGACGTTGCGCTCGTTCGGCGTGGGCTGGCCGGTGGCCGTCAGCGCGGCTGCCAACATCGCGATGGCGATACCTGGAGATGGGAGATCCATAACGCCTCCAAGCGCTATCCCTCAAGTATGCTCCTGTTTGGGCAGAAATGTGGCGGCTAATTCGGGTAGGAATCCCCGGCATGAACGATGCGGATCTGGTGATCCGTAAAGATGCTATGGCTTCCCGGCAGCTCCACTTTCGGCATGTGGCAGCTCACGCACTTGCTATCCGCAACAGGACAGGATTTTTTGGACCCCGCGACGGCCGGCGGGGATTTCGCATGGCAGGCCAGACAATTGCGATCGTAGCTGGCTTCCTCCCTCACCAGATTGCCATGCGGATCGTGGCAGGCCGTGCAGGCGATCCGCCTGTCGTCGCCCAGGAAGCACTTGCTGTTCGCCAGGCGGTAGGGCTGGAACCGCACATTCACTTCGCCCCACGTCCGCATGCGCACCACCGTGCTCCAGGTGCGATGGCAGGCGCCGCAGAACTCGGACGTGTCCTCGGCTGACAGCGCGCCAAGCTTCTTCGGAGCCGCGACGGGCTTGCCCTGCGAGATCGCCTCCATGTGGGCGTTGGACCCGGTGTGGCAATGCTCGCAATCCAGGCCCGGCCTCATCGATGGAAGCGTCAATTTATCCGCACTCACTCCACCGGAGCTGTGGCATCCGAAGCAGCGCAGGATTTCATCGTCGGACGTCTCTCGCCCCATCGCCTCCACCAGGTTGTGCGGCCTCAGCCGTTCGCTCCCCACGGTGACAGCCAGACCGTCCAGGCTGGTATAGTAGCTCACCATGCTTTCATAAAACCGGCCCTCGTATTCGAAGACGAACGTCTGCCCGGAGCCTCCGATGCCGAACGCATAACGAATCGGCAGCGCCAGCGAGCGCGTCCCATCGCTCACCGTGTACGTGTTCACACCGTCTTTGCTCTCGACGACGTACGTGTAGCCATTGGCTTGAAGGGTCAACCTGGGATGCTTTTTCAACACTTCCTGGTTGCCCGGGAGTTGAATCCCGATACCCATGGCCGTGTGCGGCTGCGACCGCGCCTGCGCAGCGTGGCAGGTAGCGCAGGTTTTTTGATCGGCGGCCGCCAGCGGCAAACCGACAAACATCGCCGCCATCAGGAGACTACGGCGCGCCACTGGAATCGCTCTCCTTCGCGAGCGCGATCGACATCCGGCGTTCGCGCCGCGCGTCTTCATGACGGCCGGCATTGGAATACACACCCGCCAGGCCCATATGGTATTCGATGCTCGATGGATCGAGCCGCTCAGCCGTTTCCAGGCGCTCGAGCGCCTCTTTGAAATCGCCAGTCCCGGCCAGGATCAGCCCATAGGCATACTGCGCCATGGGACAAGTGGGGCCATCCTGGGCGGCCTGCCGCGCGAGCGGTAAGGCAGCCGACGACGCGCCGGCCCGCACCATGAGCAGCGCGATCGTGGCGCGCGCATCGGCGCTATGTGGATTCACCTCGAGCTCACGCTTAAACTCGGCAAACGCTTCCTCCGCCGGCCGGAAGGAAAGCAGATAGCTGGCGTAGAAATAATGAACCCCGGGCGCGCGGGGATAATTGTCCAGCAGCGCCTTGAATGCCGGCTGAGTTCCGCCGGCGTCGCCGGCCATCCACAAATAGGCGGCTTGGCCGGCCGCGGCGATCAACGCCTGTTCCCCGGCAGGGACTTCGCCCGGCAAATGAGCCTGACGCAGCGCCGTCAGGCCGATCACCGCGAGCAGCGCCTGGTTCTTGACTCCCCTGCGCACAAACGGCATCAGCTTCGGCATCGCCTGATCGAACAACCCGAGCTTCGTCAGCAACAGCACTTCGTGGAAGCGCAACACCTGTTCGATGGCGGGTTCTATTCCCGTACCGATCGCCAATCCCCGTCGAATGTGTTCCAGCGCGGGTTCGTGCTCGCCCGTTTCGAACTCGCAGAGCCCCAGGAAACCCCATCCCATCGCGACCTTTTCGTCCAGCTTGACGAATTCTGAAAACGCGTGCTCTCCGGTCTTGTACTGGTCGCTGTCGTAGGAAAGAGTGCCGAGGAACCACCAGCCCTCGGTCCACGCCGGCTTCAATTGAAGGGCTTGCTGATAGAGCTCGATGGCCTTCGGGACGTTATTGGCCTCGCGCGCGGCGGCAGCCTGCGCGGCCAAGTCCTCAAAGGTACCTGCCGAAGCCGCCAAACACGCAGTCGAAAACACAAATATTCGGGCCAGAACCTTCATTTCAACGCGTTCCAGTCGCACTATAACACTCCGCGGGCATCCATCGTCAAGGCTCTAGTGTCCCGGTCATTCCGACATCAGTCCGCATGCTCACGCATGGCGGTTCCGTGTTGAGGCCGAACAGTAAGGGCTGCGATCGACTGGTCCGGCACGCAGTCACCACGGAACCGCCATGCGTCAGCATGCGGACCGGGCGCCGCAGTCTCCGCTGTTAGAATGGCCGGGACACTCCGCTAGTACTGTGACCGGATGATTAGTGCGTTCTCGTCAGCGCACCTGGGAGCCCCATGCGTCAGCTTGGGGCTTTTTCGATTTCCCGAGCTAGCCCCAAGCTGACGCATGGGGCTGAATTGCCAACAAATCATCCGGTCACAGCACTAGTGGGCAGTCCGCGCTGAAACTACGGCTGCGACAAAATGGATTTCAACCGCCGGAACCAGATGTTCTGCGGATTCCACTGGAGATAACGGTCCAGAATCGCCATCCTGTCAGTCTGGCGACCCTGCTTCTCATAAAGAAACGTAAGATCGACCCACGCTTGCTGGAGCGACGGATCGAGCGCGATGGTATCGAGCAACTGCCGCTCCGCCCCCGCCAGGTCGCCACCCTCCTGTAGCGCGTTGGCGAGGTCCAGCGAAGCAAACCCGCTGTCGGGCCGCAACTTAACCTCACGGCGGGCGAATTCCTGGGCGCGATCCGCCTCGCGGTCTTTCAGTTTGACCGAAACCATGCTGGACAGCACCGCTGGATCGTTTTCTATTTCGCGCTCAGGAAGCGACTCGAGAAGCTTGACGCCAATGTTGCGCACGGAGGGCAGGTTGTGCGTTCCGCCCACGACCAGCGAGGCCACCGCCAGGTCGCGTTCGCGAAACTGCGGGGGCGGATCCTGCCAGGCGGTGATCTCCGTTGCCGCGCCAGCTCCCGTGGGAAGCGGAGCCGGCCGGCGCAGAATGCGATGATCGGTCGAAGCCGCATGCGGGATATCGTCCGGCGTGAGCCGCGGCATGTGACAACCAACGCATTCCGTCACCGCTTGGTGGCTCTCTTTCGACGGAGTCGGGTGACACGACCGGCACACGTCGCGAATTTCGCTGGTTCGTTCCTTCATCTCTCCATGCGGATTGTGGCAGGTGGCGCACCACAGCTTGCCTCCGCTCGAGCGAACGCAGGCGCTCAGCGCCAGTTGCTCGGCCTGAGCCACGGCTTTCAGCTCCTGCTTATTTTCGGTAAGCAGGTAGGTCACGGCCGTACGTTCGAGCTCCTCGCCGGGATGAAAGTCCTCCCAGGTCTTGCCGGGATTCAGCAGCCGTGTCTCGCCTTCGAGATGGCATTGCTCGCAGATGCTGTTGCGCGCGCGCAGCGTCAGCTTGGACGGATTCACGATGTTTTTCGCCGACGGCTGACGGAGGTGGGCCGCGGCAGATCCGTGGCAGCGGTCGCAGCCAATGGGTTTCAGCTCGACGCCCGAGAAGCGGTGGCCGTCGCTGCCCACAAACTTGCCGTTATCGGCGTGGCAGAACAGGCATGGGGAATCGATCAGGCGATCGAAATC
>JBEKOZ010000249.1:0-9746 GCA_049521275.1 Bryobacteraceae bacterium
AGGCGGCGCGCGTGGCGGATTTCACGGGCTTCTTCCTGATGGGAAAACTGATTGAGTTCGACATCACGGCGAAGATTTTCAAAACTCCCTCGATGAGGGAGACGGAAGATTACGTTACGGGGCGGTTTGGCTGATTCGGGAGAGCTTAAACATTGCGACACTTTGTCGAGGAATTGGACCAACTGAAGACCAAGCTGCTCGAGATGAGCTCGCTGGTCGAATCGGCGATTCAGCGCAGTATCAGCGCGGTGATCCAAAAAGACCGCAGCGCCGCCGAGGAAGTATTTCGCAACGAGGCGCGCATCAACGCGATTGAACTCGAGATCGACGAGTTCGCGATCAACCTGCTGGCGCTGCATCAGCCGATGGCAGCGGACCTGCGCCTGATTGTCGCGGCGCTCAAAATCAACACCGACCTGGAGCGCATGGGCGACCTGTCCGTCAACATCGCGCAGCGGGCCACGTCGCTGATGGAAGAGCCGGTGATCAAGCCGATGATCGACATTCCGCACATCGCGGGCCTGGTGCAATCGATGGTGCGGAAAAGCCTGGACGCGTTCGTCACCCGCGATGCGGACCTGGCGCGCAGCGTGCTGGCATCGGACGACGCGGTCGACAGCCTGCGCACGGCGTCCTATCACGAACTGGTAAGTTTCATGGAGAGCGATCCGGAAAATATCAAAGCCGCGCTGGACCTTCTGGCGATCACGCGGAACCTGGAGCGGCTGGCCGATCACTCGACCAATATCGCGGAGGATGTGTTGTTCCTGGTGAAGGGAATCGACGTGCGGCATCACGCGGAGGCGCGGCAATAAAGTTTACCTATTTGTAATTCATCTGTAACTGACGGAACGTTACGATAGACGTGAGTCATGAAGAAAATTGTATTAATCGAAGACGACGCGGATCTGTACTCTCTCATTCAATACAATCTGGAGAAGGAAGGCTTCACGATGGCCGGCTCGCAGACGGGCAGAGGCGCGATCGAGTTGTGCCGGCGGGAGCGTCCGGACCTGATTATCCTGGACATCATGCTGCCGGATTCGGACGGCCTGGAGATCTGCCGGGCGATCCGGAACCATTCAGAGCTAGCCGCGGTGCCGGTGATTTTCCTGACGGCCCGCGCGTCGGAGACGGATCGTATTGTGGGGCTGGAACTGGGTGCGAACGACTACATCGTCAAGCCGTTTTTCATTCGTGAACTGATCGCGCGAATCAAGATTCACTTCCGCGGGCAGCCTCCGGCGACGAAGGTTCTGCGATCGGGTGAACTGGAGCTGGACCGGGCGCGATGCCGCGTGCATCTGAACGGCGGCGAGGTCACGCTGACAGCGACGGAATTCCGGCTGCTGGAGTTCCTGATGAGCCGGCCGGGGGTGGTGTTCAGCCGCGAGCAGCTGCTCGACGCAGTGTGGGGGCATGACCGGGCGGTGACGGACCGGACGGTGGACGTATACATTCTGCGGCTGCGGCAGAAGATCGAGACGGCGGAAGAGTCGACGTTCATCCGCAGCGTGCGCGGGTTTGGATATAGTTTCAACGCCGAGGTGCCGCAGGAGCAGGTGCAGTAGACTAGAGGTCGATGCACAACGAATTCACGGCGATTGTCGAGAGGGATGGCGATTGGTTCATCTCTTACTGTGCCGAGGTTCCTGGGGCGAACGGTCAGGGGCGAACCGAGGAAGAGTGCATCGCGAATCTGAAAGAGGCGATCGCGATGATTCTGGAGTATAGGCGCGAAGAGACTCTCCGCTCTATACCAGCGGATGCGAAATCGGAGCCTGTCGTTATTGGATGAAGCGGGAAGGATTGCTTCGCCACCTTCGTCGCTATGGTTGCATCCAGCGCCGCGAAAGCAGAGTACGCGTTCTGAGAGAATCCACAGACGGGCCATGCGGAAGCGGTGCCAAGGCACTCCGAGATTTCTAATCAGCTCGCAAAGAGAATCTGCCGAAAGCTCTCCATTCCGGACCCTCCAGGATGATCGGTTGCACAGGAGAGATTATTCTTGCGACTTCACTCGCCGAAGACGGGTGAGGATCTCCTGCCTTTCGGAAGCGAGCACGTCGTTCCCGGCGTCGGAATTGTACTTGTTCGCCGTCATATAACGATCTTCGAGAAAATAAGAATCGTTGTCGAGTAGAGCGTGGTGCCTATATACGTATGCGGAGACGATGTAGCGATGGTTGTCATAATGCGCCTCGTCTGGTCCCCAAACAAAATCGGCCGTGACGAATATTGGTGAACTTGAGATCGTCTGATCGGTCCAAAAGGCGTGCTGGCTCTGATTTGAAACTTCCATATCGGACATGAAAAGATCTTCCAGATCCTTGTTGCCATTTGGGCGCAGGAGGGCAAAATGGACCCGCCAGCCACTCGTTCCACCGCTTGCCGTTGAAAAAAGAATTGCAGGAGTTTCCCTTCTTATCGAGACTACAGTTACCTTTGGGGCGTTTCCAAAGTTCCCGGGCGCCGTATAACATTGTCGTTGCGGGGGACCCGCGATACACACCGATGCAGGTCCGTTCGGGAACGTGCCATCCGCGTTGCGCTCGGGTTCAGTGATCGTCAGTTTGCGTCCCATGAACGTCGGAAGGTTCTGCGCATCTGTCTCCTGCGAAAGGATGAGAAGCGCCATCGATGTCACAATCAGGTTCGCTGGCATTGCCGGAGTCGCCTAGATACATTCTAAGCCGTGGTCTTAGTCCTCCTACCCATGCAAAATCTTCGCCAGCAACAACTCTACGACGCCCTTGCCTCGCGCATTCTTATCATCGATGGCGCGATGGGGACGATGTTGCAGGCGTACAATCCGACGATCGAGGATTTTCTCGGCCTCGAAAATTGCAGCGAAATTTTGAACCGCTCGCATCCGGAATGGATTGAGGCAATTCATCGGGCATATCTTGCGGCGGGTGCGGATGTTATCGAAACCAACAGCTTTCAGGGCTCGCCGATTGTGCTGGCTGAGTTCGGGTGCGCCTCCGACACGCATGCGTTGAACGTGCTGGCGGCGCAGATCGCCCGTAAGGCGGCGGACGAATTTTCTACGGCCGCAAAGCCGAGATTTGTGGCGGGGTCCATGGGGCCGACCACGAAATCGATTACGCTGCGCGGCGACGTGACGATGGGGGAGCTGAGCGCCAGTTACTATGCGCAGGCGGCCGGCTTGATTGAAGGCGGCGTGGATCTGCTGCTGGTGGAGACGGCGTTCGATACGCGGAACATCAAAGCGGCGCTGCTGGCGATTCAGAAACTGGAGCGGGAGCTGGGCTCGAAAATCCCAACGATGCTATCGGGCACGGTGGAGCGGTGGGGCGCGATGCTCGCGGGGCAGCCTGTCGATGCGCTGTACGCTTCGGTGGCGAATCACGACCTGCTGTCGATCGGGTTGAATTGCGCGACGGGTCCGGACCTGATGACGGACCATATTCGCACGCTGGCGGAGATGTCGACCACGCGGATTTCCTGTTATCCGAACGCGGGCTTGCCGAACGAAGAAGACAAGTATCTGGAGACGCCGGAAATGCTGGCGACGCAGTTGGATAAATTTGTCGAGCATGGCTGGCTGAATATCGTGGGCGGGTGCTGCGGAACGACGCCTGCGCATATTCAAGCAATCGCCCAGATGGCGGAAGGGCGCGCGCCGCGGAAGGCTCCGCCGTCGTCGCATCGCGCTTATTATGCGGGGATTGAACTGGTGGAGGCGGAGGAATCGAATCGTCCGCTGATTGTCGGCGAACGGACGAATGTCATCGGGTCGCGGCTGTTCAAGAAAATGATCGCCGAGGAGAAATGGGAAGAGGCGAGCGAGATCGCGCGCTGGCAGGTGAAGAACGGCGCGCATATTATCGACGTGTGCCTGCAATCGTCGGATCGGGAAGAGATCAAGGACGTCGCGCCGTTTTACGCGAAGCTGATGCCGAAGATCAAAGTGCCGGTGATGATCGACACGACGGACGCGGCGGCGATGGAGCAGGCGCTGACGTGGTGCCAGGGCAAGAGCATCATCAATTCGGTGAACCTCGAAGACGGCGAAGAAAAATTCGAGCGCGTGTGTCCGGTGGCGAAGGCTTATGGGGCGGCGCTGGTGGTGGGCACCATCGATGAAGATAAGCTGCAGGCGCAGGCGTTCACGCGCGAACGCAAACTGGCGGTGGCGGAGCGGTCGGTCAAGCTGCTGACGGAAAAATACGGCATCGAGCCGGAGGACATCATCATCGATCCGCTGGTGTTCCCTTGCGCCACGGGCGATGAAAATTACATCGGCGGGGCGGTCGAGACGATCGAGGCGATTCGACTGATCAAAGAGAAAATTCCGTTCGTCAAGACGATTTTAGGGGTGTCGAATATCAGTTTCGGGTTGCCGGCGGAGGCGCGCGAGGTGGTGAATTCGGTATTCCTCTATTACGCGACGAAGGCGGGCCTGGATCTGGCGATCGTGAATGCGCAGAAGCTGGAGCGCTTCGCATCGATTCCGGTGGAGGAAAGGCGGCTCGCGGAAAGCCTGCTGTTCAATACGCCGCCGCCGGAGATCCGTGCTCCAGAGGACTGGAGGGAGCAGACGGCGGAGCAGAGGGCGGCGATCAATCAGTTTCATATTGCCGCGGTGGCCCAGCATTTTCGCACGGCGGGGAAAAAGGTCAAGAAAACGGCTGCTCAATTGCCGCTCGACGAACGGCTGGCGAACTACATTATCGAAGGCACCAAGGACGGGCTGATTGCCGACCTGGACCGCAAGCGCGCGGAGGGTGCGGGCGCGCTGGCGATTATCAACGGGCCGCTGATGATGGGGATGACCGAGGTGGGGCGGCTCTTTAATAACAATGAACTGATTGTCGCGGAGGTGCTGCAATCGGCCGAGGCGATGAAGGCCGCGGTGAATCATCTTGAGCAGTTCATGGAGAAGACGGAGTCTTCGACGCGCGGCAAGATTGTGCTGGCGACGGTGAAGGGCGACGTGCACGATATCGGCAAGAATCTGGTCGAAATTATTTTGTCGAACAACGGCTACCAGGTGATTAACCTGGGGATCAAGGTGCCGCCGGAGGATCTGATTCGCGCGTGGCGGGAGCATAAGCCGGACGCGATCGGGCTTTCGGGGCTGCTGGTGAAGAGCGCGCATCAGATGGTGACGACGGCTTCGGATTTCAAAGATCACGGGGTCGAGGTGCCGCTGCTGGTGGGCGGAGCGGCGCTGTCGGAACGATTCACGATTACTCGCATCGGTCCCGCTTATTCGTCGCCGACGTTTTACGCGAAGGACGCGATGACGGGGTTGAGCATCATGAATGAGCTGATGGATCCCGCGACGCGCGAGATCGCGATCAGCACGCACATCTTTACGACCGCCGGTCCAGTGCCGGTGGAGGCCGCGCCGGCGATCAACACGGCGACCACGCGGAGTCCTAAAGTGCGCACGGATATTCCGATTCCCGCGGCGCCGTATCTGGACCGGCGGGTGCGCGCGGTGCCGAACCTGACGGAGCTGTGGAGCTACATGAATCCGTACATGCTGTACGGCCGGCATCTGGGGTTCAAAGGAAATTTCGAAAAGCTGCTGGCGGATCGCGATCCGAAAGCGCTGGAGTTATTCGCCGACGTCGAACGGGTGAAGTGCGAGGCGCAGAAGTTTCTGAAGGCGCGTGCCGTGTGGCGATTTTTTGAAGCGGAGCGCGACGGGAACTCCATCCGGCTGTTTGAGCCGGGCTGTCCGAACGCTCTGCATACGTTCAAATTCGGGCGGCAGCCGAAATCGGATGGCCTGTGTTTGAGCGATTACATTCTCGACCCGCAGGACGGGCGCCGCGATCATCTGGGGATTTTTGTCGTCACCGCGGGTGAGGGCGTTCGCGCGCGCGCGGAGGAAGCGAAGGAGAGCGGCGAATTTTTCCTGGCTCATGCGCTACAGGCTCTCGCGATCGAAACGGCGGAAGGCTGCGCGGAGTGGCTGCATCGGCGTATGCGCGAGGATTGGGGCTTTCCCGATCCGCCGACGATGACGATGCAGGAGCGGTTTACCTCGCGCTACCGCGGGAAGCGCTACAGCTTTGGCTATCCGGCGTGTCCGAATCTGGACGATCAGCAGGGAATCTGGAAGCTGCTGAACCCCGACGAAATCGGCGTGCGGCTCACCGAAGGAATGATGATGGATCCGGAGGCGAGCGTGAGCGCGCTGGTGTTCCACCATCCTGACTGCGCCTATTTCACGGCGAGCGACGCGGTGGAGTAAGACATGCTCGATTGGCTTTTTTCCGATCCACTTGCCGTGGGCACGCCGGCGCCCGATTTCACGCTGCCGGATCAGGATGGCAACCAGGTGTCGCTCGCGGCGCTGCGCGGGAAAAATGTAGTGCTGGTGTTTTATCCTCGCGATGAGACGTCGGTTTGTACCCAGCAATTGTGCGAATTTCGCGATCGCTGGCCGGATGTGCAGTCGAAAAATACCGTCGTTTACGGTGTCAATCCGCAGGACGCGGCGAGCCACGCGAGGTTTCGCAACCATCGCCAGTATCCATTTCCGCTGCTGACGGACGAAGGCCAGACGATGGGCGACGCATATCACACCAAGGGTCTGATCGTGAAGCGGACCGTTTATCTGATCGGCCCGGACGGCATCATTCGCTACGCCAAGCGTGGCAAGCCGGAGCCGCTTGAAGTGCTGGCGGCTGCCGATTAGCGCGTGTGCGCGGTCTGGCGATACCTGGCCGGAGTTAATCCGATCTGCCGGCGGAACGTCGCGGAGAAATGGCTTTGGTCTGAGAATCCGCAGGTCATGGCGATCTCCGCCAGAGCCGTTTCAGTGGTCGATACCAAGTGGCACGCATGCTGGATGCGTTTTCGGCGCAGGAACTCGCCTACCGTCGTTGAAAAATATCGGCGAAATTCGCGCGAAAGGTGAACCCGGTGCACGCCTGCCGCAGCCGCGATCTCCGCAAGGCTCACCGGGCGCAGGAAATTCTGTTCCAGATACTCCCGTGCGATGTGCAGCCACCGGGGGATCATCGCCACGCGGTCCGCTCCCGAATGGCGGGCGCCTTCGACCAGCATCTCGAGCAAAATCCCTTCGAGCGACACCAGCGCCAGTTCGTCACCTTGACGAAACTCGTGATAGAGGCGCTGCGCCAACCAGGTGGAGTTAATGCCTTGAATCTCGCCCGGCCGGTCGAGCGCCTTGGAGTGCTCCTCGACGCGTTTCAGCGCCTCCGGTTCCACTTCGACGATCAGGCAATGCGTCCCCTCATCGAATACATTCGAGTGGTTCTGCTCCGCCGGTAAATAACGCAGAGCGCGCGGCGGATGGATCACGCTACTGGTGTTCCCGTAGGATTCGGCGTAAGGTCCGGCCAGCACGTAGCTGAGCAGGGCATGCTCATGCCGGTGGTTGGACAGTTCGAGTCCAGCCGGGTAATGATTTTCGATCACCTGGAATCCCGGCACTCGGCGCATGGCCACTACGGTGCCGGAGGTATCGGCACAGGGACAGCTTTCTTCGCCGTCAACATGAGGATCGGGTTCGGTTTGGGTAGCTTTTGAATTCGTCATTAATCAATGACCCCTTACTCAATGATTACCGCTGCTTGTAAAATTTGTAACCTCAATTTGTAATTTATGATGAAACTTCAGGCCGATGCGATTCAAACCGTTCTATCCAATACTCGACACGGAGGCCGCGGCCCGTCGCGGGATCGATCCGGTGGCTGCGGCGGCCAAAATTCTGGAAGCCGGCGCGCGCGTGCTCCAGTTCCGCCACAAGGGGTTTTTCTCGCGCGAGGTGTTTCAGCAGGCTCGGGAAATCGCCGGACTTTGCCGCGATGCGGAGGCGCTGTTTGTCATCAACGATCGAGCCGATATCGCCCGGCTGCTGGGCGCCGCGCTGCATCTGGGCCAGGAAGATCTTTCGCCCAGCGACGCCCGGCGGGTTCTGGGCGAAGGCGCCGTGATCGGGTTCTCCACCCATAATGAGGAGCAACTACGGGATGCGGAGAATCAGCCGGCGGATTATCTCGCCCTGGGCCCAATTTTCGGAACGTCTTCAAAGCTGAACCACGACCCGATCGTAGGTCTCGACGAACTGCGGCGCCTTCGCCCTTTGACCGCCCGGCCTGTGGTTGCGATCGGCGGGATTACCCGGGCGAACGCGCAAAGCGTGCTGGAGGCGGGGGCGGATTCGGTGGCCGTCATCGGCGACCTGTTCCCGGAGGACGGCGATATCCGGAGCCGAGTGGAGGAATGGCTCAGGATCGCGTGACCCACCAGCGTTGCACGGCGACGACCGACCACACCGCCTCGACCGCCCCAAACGGCCACGCTCCTTGCAGGAAGCCGTAAATCGAACCCAGCGCGCAGGAGCCGGCGAAGGCCAGAATAAACCACGGGCTGCGTTTCTCGAGCGCGTAACAAACCAGCATGGCGGTGACGGCGAAGAGTCCGAAAAGGGTGAGGCGGTCCATGATCCTGACAGGATAGCTAGTTTTTTTCGCTTGACGCGCGAGTCCTTTCGTACTAATTTATTAGTATGCGATCGCCGAAGCCGACTTTGACTGAGCAGGAACTGGAAATCATGAAGGTGGTCTGGCAGCTGGAAACCGCCACCGTCCGCCAGGTGTACGAAACGATGCTGGAGCATCGAAAAATTGCGTACACCACCGTCATGACCATGATGAACATCCTGGAGCAGAAGGGATACCTGAAAAAGCGCCAGGACGACCGGGCTTACGTTTACCGGCCCAGCCAGCCGCAAAAACAGGTAATCCGGTCCATGGTGCGCGAGTTTGTGAACCGCGTTTTTAACGGTTCCGCGGAACCGCTGCTGGTCCATTTGGTGGAGGACCAGCATCTCGACGCCAAGGATCTGGAGGAGATTCGGAAGACGATCAGGAAGGATGCCAACAAGTCATGATGGCGCCGCTATTGGTCGACAATGTTCTGGCTTGGGCGGCCCAGGCGGGGGTGCTGGTCGTCGTGGGTGCGGTCGCGGCGGTGACGCTCGCTCATCCTCGCGGCCGGTTGATTTTCTGGCAGGGGATTCTGGCGATCGCTCTGCTGCTGCCGGCGGTCGAGCCGTGGCATCAGCTGCCGGTGGAGGTCGACGGAGCGGTTTCGATCGCCGCCAGCGCCACGCCCGTGATCGTAAATCATCCGTCGGCGTGGCGCTTCACATGGCGGAAAGAATATCTGCTCTGGATCATCGCGGCCGGGGCGGCGCTGCGGTTCCTGTGGATTGGCGCGGGCCTCGCGCGGCTGCGCCGCCATCGGCTGGACGCGCGGATGCTGACCACGCCTCCGGTGCCGTTTTCGAATCCCCGTGTGCGCTGGTTTATCTCTACTTCGGTGGGCGGGCCGGTCACTTTCGGCTTCCTGAGCCCGACAATCCTGCTGCCGGCGCGGGTCGCGGAATTGCCCGCCGATTTGCGGGAAGCCATCGCGCATCATGAACTGGCGCACGTGCGGCGCCGCGACTGGCTGTTTGTCCTGCTCGAAGAATCGATTCGGAGCGCGCTCTGGTTTCATCCGGCCATCTGGTTCGTGTTGAGCCGCATTCAGCTGGCGCGGGAGCAGGTGGTGGACGCCGAGGTGGTGGGGCTGACGCGCGACCGCGTGCGCTACTTGGACGCACTGGTCGCTGTGGCGGCGCAAAGATTACTGCCGGACGTCGCTCCGGCGCCGTTGTTCTTGAAAAAACGCCAACTCGCCGTGCGAGTGGCCGCTGTGTTGAAGGAGACCCGTATGTCGAAACCACGCAT
>JBEKOZ010000250.1:0-11497 GCA_049521275.1 Bryobacteraceae bacterium
ACGCCGGATCGCCTGAAATGGTCAGGAGTGCCATCCGCTACAATCGAGCATAACGAATCCATATGCCGGCGGTTCTAGGCGTTGACATCGGCGGGACGAAAATCGCGGCGGGCCTGGTGAATGAGCGCGCGGAAGTTTCCTCCGTCCGCTCCTTTCCAACGCTTGCGAATCAGGGGTATGGCACTTCCATCGGCCAGGTCTGGGCGGCGATCGAAGGAAGCCTCCATCCCCAGGTTAAGGCCATCGGCATTTGCGCGCCGGGGCCGCTGAATCCGAAAACGGGTGTGGTGTTGAATCCTCCTAACCTCTTAGGCTGGCATAACGTGGCGCTTGCACAGATGGCGGAGGACCGATTTCAAATGCCTGTGCGGCTCGAAAACGACTGCAATGCGGCGGGACTCGCCGAGGCTCGGTTCGGAGCGGCAAAGGGTTGCAACAGCGTGTTTTATGCGGCGATCGGGACGGGAATCGGGTCGGGAATTATTCTCGACGGGAAGATTTATCACGGTAAAAATGGCGCGGCGGCTGAGGGTGGGCATGTCTCCATCGATTACCGGAGCGAGACGGTTTGCCGCTGCGGCAGCCGGGGGTGCATTGAGGCGCTCGCATCGGGGCATGTGCTGGAGCGGATAGGGGCGTACGATCTCAATGAGATAGCGCTTCAACTCGGCGCGTGGCTGGGGAGCGTGGTGAGCTTGCTGGACCCCGACATTATTGTGATCGGCGGAGGAGTGTCGAAGATTGGCGAGCCGCTATTTGAGAGGCTGCGGGCGATTGTGCCGACGCGGACGGTGAATCCGCATGCGCGGGAGTTGCCGATTGTGCCGCCTCATTTTGGGGCGGAGGCGGGGATTGTGGGAGCGGCGGCTGTGGTTATGACTCCTTAAATGAGCATAAATCGGGCTTTGTTGCACGCTTGAGCGGAGCCACGAGTGGCACCGCGGCACGCGAAAGGCGCGTGCGCTACAAAGCCATAAACTAGTTTGGGGGTGGGGGGAGGGGGAGGTCGGTCATCAGGGTGTCTTCTACGGTTTTCCAGGTTCCGTCGGGGAGTTTGCGCCACACCCTTAGATATTTTCCTTCGTCCTCGAACTTGTTGCCGCGCATGTCTGAGAAGCTCATTTTGTAGGGGCCCTGGGTGAAGGCGAGGTCGCCGCTTTTTGCGACTTCGACTTTGGTGGGCAGGAAGGTCAGCGAAAAGTTGGTGTCGTCGAGCAGCGGCTTCAAGGAGCCCTTGATCGCGTCCTTGCCGGTGAGCAGCGGAGCGTTCGGCATCAGCACGGAGGCGTCGTCGGTATAGTAGGCCACGAACGCGTCGACATTCTTGCCGGCGGCGGTTTTCACCCAGGCGGATTCCGCGTCCTTGATGGCCTTGGCGTCGGCTTCACGCGTGTCGGCGACCGGTTGTGTGGAGCAGGCCGACAAGAAAACTACCAGGCAGAGCGCCCACCTCATTGAAATCCACCTTTGGGCTTATAGCCCGGACGGCATTGCACACGGTACTTCCGGCCGACATCCGACAGCACTTCCACCGTCAGCTTACGGAATCCTTCATTGGGATTCGGCTGCGGGTAATAGGTGATTGTATACGAATTGCCGAGATCCTCGCGAATGTTTTCGAAGGCCTCCACCTGCTTCTGCCAGGTTTTCGCGAAATATGATTTTCCGCCGGTCCGGGTGGACATGCGCCTGAACACGCTCGAGGAGATGGGATCCTTATTCACTTCGTTGGTGGAGATGACGTAGAGGGGAATGCCTTCGTCCTCGGCGACGGTGGAAACGTCGGAGGGGGAGACCATGCTGGCGTTGTCGGGGCCGTTCGAAAATACGATGATGACTTTGCGGCCGGGGACTTTGGCGGCGTCGCGGATGGTGAGGAGCAGAGCGTTATAAAGCGCCGAGTCGTCGCCGGCGACGGCTTTGCGCAGGCCGAAGATGGCGTCGGTGCGTTCCTTGGTGAGCGGAGCGTCGCGCTTGAGATTGCGGCTGTAGGTATAGACGGCGACGGAGTCGGCGCGGTCGAGGCCGCGGATGAAATCGGCGATGGCGTCGGAGGCGTAGACGAAGCCGCGGTACATATAATTGCTGGTGTCGAACAATACGAAAACGTTGGTGCCGACGAAGGCGTCGGAACGGCCTTCGGCGATGCCGGCGTCGGTGACGGGAATCGGTTTGAGACCGCCTTCGGGGGTGATTTCGACGGGCGGCTTGCTGCCTTCAGAGAACGTGGCAAACTTCTGCGGGATGCCGTCTTCGAGGACGCGGAAATCTTTCGGCTTGAGTCCGTTGATGTATTTGCCCTTGTTGTCGGTGACCTGGAAGCTGAGGACTACCATGTCGACCTTCACTTTGAAGATGGGGTGGTCCTGGGCGAGGAGCATGGAGACTAAGGCTAGAAGAATGGCGGTTTTAGGAATCAAACTTGTTCCTCCATAGGTCGCGGGGTCGGTTGAGGGCGCGTTGGCCGGGCGTCGCCACGAGTGGCGACGCGGCACGCATAAGTGCGTGCGCCACCAAGATGCGGCAGTTGAGCACGGCGGGCTTGGACAGCGGACTGGCGGGTCATTCGTTGTCGGCCGCTGGGGTTGAGGGTTTGCGGGATTTCTGGCGCACGTCGTCTCCTACTGCGCGTAAACTACGGAGGAGCGCGGGCCAGTCCTCTAAATGGGTGGCAAAGATCTGCTCCACTGTCTGCTGGGTCCAGAGTGGGATCAGAACGTTCAACTGCGCGGGCCGGGCATGGACTTCGTCGGCCAGGGCGGCGTAGTACAGAATATTCGATTCCCAGGTTTCGGCCAGAATGCGGCTCGAATATCCCATCAACGTGGGGAACGAGCGGAGGTTGAGCAGCTCCGGTTGATAGGAGTTCGCGAGCGTCGGTTTAGGGGTTCCGAAGGCGCGGGAGATGGCTCGCGGGCTTACGGCTTCGGGCGCCTGCGCGGCAAGCTTGCGAATATTCGAGGCGATGGGTGAATCGCGGTCCGATCCGGCGATTTCCGTGGCCAGCAGGTACATCTCCGAGGGGACGACGTTCTCTTCTGCGAGCTGCACATCGCCCGCGCCTAGAAGCCGCTCCAGTTTCTTGATCCGGGCGGGTGGCGCGTAGCGATCCAAAACGGCCAGAACCTGAGTGCGGCGCTCCGGGTTCAAAGCGCTTTCGGCGAGCAGCGTTTCGGCGTAATGCATATTGATGCCGACCCAGTGAAGCTGAAGAGGGGTGACGTCCCACCAGCGGGGAATGACGGCGCTGAGGATCATCTGGGGCACCAGATCACCCCAGATGAGCGCCTGTTCCCGGGTGGGAATCAGGAAGTTTTGTTCGGCCTCGGCGAGCGCGTAGGGCAGCGAGGCTAGGGAGCCGACCAGCCGGCCGCCGGCGTTGGCGGGCCAGCCGGTGCCGAACAGCTCCGTATGGTTCCAGGTTTGATTGGCGCCTTGAATGCCGATGAAATCGTGGCTGCGCACAAACAGAGGATTGGTATGGAGCACTTGCGCGCCCGGCGGAGCGTAGTGAATATAGTTGAAGCCGACCAGGGTATCACGCAGGAACGGGGCGAGGGCGCCGCGGAGTTCCTTCAAGCGAGCCGGGTCACTCGAGGACTTCTCAATGGCCTGGCGAAGATTGATTTTCCGCTGCTGCTCGATGTGCTTCTCAGAGTAATAACCAAACGAGAGGGTGTTCTTCTCGGTGTTGGTCAAGGCATTGCGCGGCAGCTGAATGTCGGAAATACGGGTGGCCAGTTTTTGGACCAGGACGGTATTGAGCTTTTCTCCACGGCCGACGCTTTCGAGGTTATCGGCGAGATCGAACAGGGTGGAGAGCGAGACGAGGCGCTGGGCCTCGAAGACGCGAATCATGTCTTCGGCGATCTGCTCTCGCGGGTCAGCTTGATATAGAGCTTCGGTCGGGCCGATTCCGGCAAGAAGGTCGATCATGCGATCCTGCGCCGAAATATTTTTGGGAGAGCTGGTTGCCTCGAGGAGCACTTTGACGCCATTGCGGCCGCCGTCGAAGATTTCGCGGTCGTTCTGGATTTTCTGGAACGGTTCGATGATTTGAGCGAGCGCCTGGTCGGACCGGGCACTGGGGATGCTGCCCTGGCGCACACAGATCTGCCACAGGCCGGTGAGGGCCTGGAGGGTTGCCGCGGCGTCGGCACGCAGCGCCTGATCGTTGATCTTATTCAAGGAGCGAATGACGTCGAGGTAAGCCAGGATGGTTTTGTCGGAGACACTGGGCGCCTCGGCAAACAAGGGATACTGGGCGCTCAAGGCGTGATATTCGCGCGCCAGGCGGTCGACGGTTTCGGCTGCCAGAGGGGTGGTGCGATTGCGCTCGACGTCGGAGAGCGCCATGAAGATCTTGAGCGGCTCATTCTCGACGGATTTCCTGGACAGGCCGAACAGGGCTTCCAAAACATCGTCGGGCTCCTTCCAACTGCCGGCGGCTTTAGTCAGCTTGGTGTCGTACTTGCCCTGGGGATGGTTCACAAACAGGTTCTTCCAGAGATCCAGAGACCCGGGGATGTGCGGCTTCCCGTCCGCTTCATGCGGTCCGGGTCGCACAGATAATCCTTGACCGGGCCGCTGATGCGCGCGAGCGCGTCGAAATAGCTGGCCAGCCAGCCATCGTCCTTGGCGACGACCTTTTCGAGGAAGGCCGCGCCGCTGGAGGGCGGGGCGCCGGCGAGCTCACCCCACATTTTCTCGGAACGCGCGCCGCCCGGCACCACGGCTTTCCCGCCACGGATCTGGAACATGGCGCCATAAAAATCGAGCACGTGGGAGTAGACCTTCAAGCGCGGGGCGGGAATTTGCGCGCGAATGGCCTCGGCGGTCTCCGGATCGAGTTTAGAGAGGCCGAGATAGAGGCGGCACAGGGAGGGGTCCGACAGAAAATAATCGATAAACGTGCCGGTGGTCTTTTCCTTAGCCGATTGCCAGTAATCGACATCGTAGAGCACGGGAATCCTGGCGGGATGGTAATCGAGGACGAAGGGGCGGTTGGTGCGGAGGGCGGTCTCGAGCTCCGCCAGAGGGAATCCGGAGTCGATGGTGAGGAAGGCGCGGCTGGCGTTGACGGTTTCGAGCACCACCTCCGATCCGCAGCCGCCGCGCATACGGTAGCCGAGGATGCGGAGGATATCGCCGGTTTCCGAGGATTCGCAGGTCTCAATGCGGATGACATTTTTGTCGCCGGCGAGGCGCGCGAGCTCGCGGGCCTGGGAAAGATAGCGGATGGTGAGCTTGAGGTACTCGGTCTGATCGAGCAGTTCGTTGGAACTGACGGCCTGGTAGCCGCTGGTGACGACGTTGCGGGCGAGGGCTCCGAGCAGGTCCTCCGGACGCAATTCGGGCGAAAGGGCGGCCATGCGGGCGAAGGAGCGGAGAGGGCCGGGGATTTCGATAAAATGCCCGGCGGCCGGTTCGGGAGCGGGCGCGGCGGGGAGCGACAGGCCGGAGCCGCCGGCCTCCTGATAGGCGGCGAGGTGCTTCGCCGCGGCATCGCGGTCGCCGGCGAGGAGGTCGAGAATGGCGAGCCGGCGGAGGACGGCGGCGCGTTCGGGCGAGTTGGGGGCGAGAGACTGGTCGAGGCGTGTGTAGACGGCCCGTGCGGAGGGATCGCGGTGGCGGTCCAGAAACTCGGCGTAGGCGCGGAGAGCCGCGGGGTCGTGGGGAGAGGCTTGGGCAGCCTTCTCTAAACGCTCCCGTGCCTGGACGGCGTCGCCTTTACTTTCCAATTGCCAGATTTCACCGGCAAAATCCTGTGCGGGAAGAAACGTTCCCGATAAGAAAAGAATAATTGCACAACGAGAGAACCGCATCGCTACAGTCTCCTTCACCCACCTTACGGACCCGAAACGAAACTCTATGGTTTCCTACTCTATCACTGAAGAATGCCAGCCGTGCGAAAGAGCGGGCCGGCGGGAATCTTTTTACAGGAATCTTACATCCGGCAATACGCATACAAATAGAGATCCGGATGGCGAAGAAATATTTCCGGGCTTCTATCGTGCGCCAGGGGGCCATTTGGTGTAGTTTATTTCACAGGAGGATTTTCCATGAAGAGACAGATTTTGCGATTTGGACCTTTTGTGCTGCTGCTGGCGGTGGGGACCATCGCCGTGCCGCGCGCGGCGAACACGGCTCCGGCTCCGCAGCCGGATTATCCGCACATGCGGACTGCCGAGACCGAACTGCGCGAGGCAAGAAACGAACTGGAACACGCGGCGCACGACTTCTGCGGGCATCGGGCAGACGCGGTTCGGGCGACGGATGTGGCCATCAAAGAAATTCATGCCGCGATCGCGTGCCGGAGGTAGGAGGAAGTAGCCAGTAGCCGGTAGCCAGTAGCCAGTAGGCGGAATCGGAGTATGATTTGGGGGGCGGGACTGGTCTCGCCCCTTTCTTGTCATGAGGAATATTTTGATGATTGTCGCGGGGCTGCCTCTGGTTGCTGCGCCTCCTAAGATTGCTGTAATCGGGCTGCTTCATTCGCACGTCTGGAGCCAGTTGCCGAACATGGTTAAGGGGGATGTGGTCCAGCTGGTGGGGGTCGCCGAGGAGCATCCGGAGCTGGTGGCGGAGGCGAAGAAGGCGGGCGTCGCCGACAATCTGATTTTTCCGGATTACAACAAGATGCTGGACGAGGTGAAGCCGGATTTTGTGTGGGCGTTTGTCGAGAATAACCGGCACCTGGAGATCGTCAAGGCATGCGCGGGGCGCAAGATTTCCGTTATTTTCGAGAAGCCGCTGGCGTCGACGGGGAAGGACGCGGCGGCGATCCGCGAGGTCGCGACCAAGAGCGGGATCTACGTGATGACGAACTACCAGATGGCCTGGTGGGCGTCGAATTACACGGCCCGGAAGATCGCGGATAGCGGCGGGCTGGGCAAGGTGTACAGGCTGCGAGGCGTGGTGGGGCATGGCGGACCGGGGTCGGATGGGGCGCGCAATTCGTTCTTTTTCGAATGGCTGACCGATCCGGTGAGGAACGGCGCGGGCGCGCTGATGGATTTCGGGTGCTACAACGCGCTGTGGAGCCTGTGGTACATGGGCATGCCGGAGACGGTGTATGCACGGGTGGACCACCTTCAGCCGGAGCGGTTTCCGAAGGTCGAGGATAATTCGACGATGGTGCTGGGGTATAAGGACGGGGTCGGGATTTTCGAGGGAAGCTGGGATCTGCCGCGCAGTTTTCAGGACCTGGAGGTTTTCGGGCGCTCGGCGAGCTTGACCATGGTGAACAACAAGGTGGAGATGCGCAAGAGCGCGCGCGGGGCGACTTATGAGGCCGTCCCGATCGAGGCGCTGGCGACAGAGCGGGCGAGTCCGTTGGCGTACATGGCGAACGCGGTGGAGAAACATCAGGCGCCGGAGGGGTTGGTCGGGCTCGATATCAATGTCCAGGTGGTGGAGATTATCGACGCGGCGAAACAGAGCATTCAGACCGGCAAAGCGGTGACCTTAAAGTAAACCTAAGTAAATCCTGCTAAGCTTGATCTAGGGTCGTCTACTTACTTATGATGGTCCGGATCAAGCTTCAAAAAGGGCCTCCCATTCAGCGGAAGTCCGGAAAAAATCGCCTGGTGGCGTCCGCCATCGGGACACTCCTGGTACCAGTGACGTTGATGGCCTACATACTTGGAATCTGGAGGCTCGCGTCGGATTTGGGGATGGCTGGAGAATTCGCGATCTCGGGACTGTTTTCACACTGGCAGGTGTGGATCGCGATCGCCGCGGCGCTGCACATCGCATCGTCATCGCTGAATCGATACGGGCGCGGAGGGACGCTGAAGGGTCCACGACTGCTGCATTTCCGGAACGATTCGGGGGATTCGCCGGGGGTGATGCCTCCCAAGAAAGTGCGGCTTCGATAAAGAGACTACGCGTAGGCCATCTGGATGAGGGCCTGGATGTAGCCGAAGGCGAAGGCGAACGCCTGCTTGCCATTGTCATCGCCGTCGATTTTGGGGACGTGGTCCGGCATTAACATGCCGTCGTAGCCGACCTCTTTATAGGTACGGATCGCGCGGATCATGTTGACGTCGCCATCGTCGGGGAAGGTCTCTCTAAAATTGAGAAAGCCGCCCTTGATATTGCGAAAATGGACGTTGAAGATCTTTTTTCTTATGCCAAAATAGCGGATGACGTCGTGAATTTCCTCGTTCGGATTCTGGAGCATCTCCGAAACCGTCCCCTGGCAGAAATTCAGGCCGTGAAAGGGGCTCTCCTTAATGGAGATGAACCTTTTCAATCCATCGACGTTGCCCAGCACACGATGCACGCCGCGAAACCCCTGGTCCCGCGGCATGCCCGGATCGTGGGGATGACATGCCATCCGCACATGATACTCTTCGGCGACCGGAATCACTTTCTCTAGAAAATAAGTGATGCGCTCCCACGCCTGGTCTTCGCTGACGGGACCGGCTTCGGTGAGCGGCGGATCCTGCCGGGCGTCGGCATAGACGAACGTGCTGAGTTGCGCGCCTCCGCGGCCGGGGGTGGCGCCGGTGCGGACGACGCCCAAGATGCTCATGTTGTATTTCAGTTCGGGAATTCCGGCGCGGGCGGCGTTGCGGATCAACTGCTGAATGTTTTCAATTTCGCGATCGCGCTCCGGGCTCTTGCCGAGCATGATGTTGGGATTTTCGCTCTTCGTGATGTAGGCGGAGCTGAGCGGCAGCGGCACGGCTTCGAGGGTGATGCCGTGTGATTCGACGCGCTCACGGAGTTTGGTGAGTCCTTCGACGCTCCACGCGGCGTCGAATTTCGGCGAGGGGAGCGTGCTGCAAATGTGGTTGACGCCGAACGCCGCGCAGATGGTCAGGACCTCGTCGGTGGAGCTATGCTGCGTGCCGCACTTCATCCGGCCGGCGGGCTCGGCTTTGGCGATTTGCGGTAGCCCGTGGGCAACGACAGGCGCCAGAGCGGCTGTTTCGAGGAATGTGCGTCGATTCATTTAACCTCCGTGGGGTTGAACCATCGTAATCCGCGGAAGCGCGCGAAGTCGGCGTCGGTGGAAACTATCTGCCCTTGATGTTCGATCGCCAAAGCGGCAAGGTGAGCGTCGGTGGTTAAGTCTCCGGCTGTGCCTACTTCCTCGATCAGGCGGAATAGAATGTCGCCATGACCTTCGCCGGGCGAGATAATCTCAACATTGGGGAGTTCCAGCCAGCTTCGTACGCGCTCAATCGCTTCGTGAGGAAACATCGGACGCTCGATGATGCGCCGTTGCGTACTGATGCGAATGAAACCGAGAATCGTTACCCAGGGCAGGCCAACAGGATGGGGCTGATCCAGGGTCCTTTCCCACCATTCTCGGGCTGCCTTATGATGCTTCGCATCCTTGTTATAGGCGTAGACCAGAAGGTTGACGTCCGGAATGATCACTGGTTCATCTTCCTCACGAACTCCTCAGCGTCCAGCTGGTCCAGGAGCTGGCCTAGTTTGTTCTGATCGATACCAGGCCTGAAGCCGAAGGAATGCGGGATCACCTTGAAGGGAGCCCTTTTCTTTTGCTTTTCCACGGCTTTCAGCCCGGACCGGAGGGTTTGATTTACGGTTTCCTTCAGGGTAAGCTTCTGATCAGCCATGCGCTTTTTCAGCTTCATGGCGACGTCGGGGTCGAGGGTCAGTGTTGTGCGCATCTTGACATCAGTTTATCATCTATAAATGATGATTTGGCATCTTCTGCTGGCGACGGCTTTGGTTCAAGATACGCCCACCGAGCGCGAGGCGGCTCATGACGTGATTCGCAAGATGGGCGAGCTTGAAAAGTCGCTAGACGTGCCGTCCCTGGTTGCGAAGCTGACGGTTCCGAATGCGGAGCGCGAGCGTGCCGCGGCGCGGGCTCGGGAGTTGATGGAAAAGGAACTGCTCGCGATGGCCGACGACATCACCAAGCATCCGGAAATCGGGTTTCAGGAGACGCGGTCGGTTGAGATATTAACGGCGTACTTGAAGCAGCACGGGTTCGAGATCACACCCGGAGTGGCGGATCTGAAGACTGCGTTCGTGGCGCGGTACAAGGGCAGCCACGATCATCCGGCGCTCGGGGTGATCGTGGAGTATGACGCGCTGCGGGGGACCAAGGGCGCGTTTCACGGCGACCAGCACAGCGCGCAGGGGCCCGTCGGGATGGCCGCGGCGGTCGCCATCGCGGAACTGATGGAGCGAACGCACGCGGCGGGATCGATCACGGTTTTCGGGACGCCGGGAGAAGAGATGATGCCGCCGGCGGCGAAGGTCCAGATGTTCGAGGCGGGCGTATTCAAGGGAATCGACGTGATGGTGCGCAGCCATTCGAGCACGTCGACGCAAAGGCCTGGGCCCGGGTTCGGCTCCTGCTGCCTGAATATCGACGGCGTGAAATATACGTTCAGCGGCGCGCCGTCGCACCAGATGATTCCCTGGGATGGGCGCAACGCGCTCGAAGCCGTGATCCATCTGTTCGTTAACATCGACGCGGTGCGCGCGAGCATTCGTCCGGAGGCGCGCATTCAGGGGATCATCACGGAAGGCGGCGCGGCGCCTAATGTTGTTCCCGACCGCACTTCCGCCGACTTCTACGTCCGCTATCCGGACGAGGTTTATCTGGAACAGGTGCGCGAGTTCACCGATAACGCGGCGCGCGCGGCGGCGCTCGCCACGGGCACCAAAGTGAAGATCGACACTTACGGAAGAATGCGGGACGGCGTGTCCTCCGCGTCGCTGGCGGAACTGGCGTTCGCTTACATGAAGCACTACGGAGCAACAAAGATCGAGGAGGCGCCGGTCAAGCCGCAGGGCTTCGATGAGACGGGCAGCGTGTCGAGCGCGATTCCCGGGATCGGGTTCAGCGCCTTTACGAGCAATGGGACTTATCACACGTACGGCATGGAAGCCGATGCGCTGACCGAGGTCGGGCACCAGGGATTTGTGGTCGATGCGCAGGCGATGACTGCCGTGTTGTACGATTTTCTGACGCGAGCGGATTATCGCGTGGCAGTTCAGAGGGAGTTTGACGGGATCCGTGTGTTGTTCGACGAATATCGGGACTCGTTGAAGAAGGTTTATAAGAAGCCGGAGGTGCCGGAGGCGAAGTAGCCAGTAGCCAGTACCCAGTAGGCGGAATTTGCTATTTCGCGGCTATTGGGATCGATTTTCCGGTGCGCGCGGATTCGCGGGCGGCGGTCAGGATTTCGGTTACGATCATGTTGTTTTCGAGCGAGGATAATCCCGCGGGCTTACGTCTGCCGCGGACTACGGCGATCAGATAGGACACCGAATCGCGCTCGTCGGGGGCAAGTTCGGCGGGTGCGCGCGATTCCTCCGGTTGGCCGGGCAAATGCACGTGGAGGGTGTTGCCGCCGATGGCGCCGGCGTAGCCGCGCTCGGTGTACACATCGAAATCCTTGCGCGAAAACGGCCAGTTCCAGGAGCCTTGAATGATGCCCTGGGCGTGCGGATACTCGACCAGCACGGTTGCCTCATCGTCGACGCGCGGATAAATTTC
>JBEKOZ010000251.1:0-7071 GCA_049521275.1 Bryobacteraceae bacterium
GGGCGATTGCGTTCTGAAGGCGTGGGCGTGATTTACATCTCGCATCGCCTGGAAGAGATCGCGACCATCGCGGATCGGGTAACGGTGCTGCGCGACGGCGAGAGCGTCGCGACCAGGCGGATGGACGAAGTGGACCGCGCGGAGCTGATCCGCACGATGGTGGGCCGAGAATTGGCGTCCCTTTTCCCGAAGCGCGAGATTGCCGCGGGTGAGATCGGCCTCGAGCTGCGCGACGTATCGTGCGGCGCGACCGGCGTAAAGAATGTATCGTTGCAGGTTCGAAAAGGGGAGATTCTGGGAATCGCGGGGCTGGTCGGGTCCGGGCGGACGGAATTGGCGGAGACGATTTTCGGGCTGACGCCGGCTGATTCGGGAGAGATCCGGGTGCACGGAGAGCGCGTCAGCATTACGTCGCCAAGAGGCGCTATTCAGCGCGGCATCGGCTATGTTCCGGAGGACCGTCCGCGCCATGGAGTGATTCTCGGGATGTCGATTGCCGCGAATACGAGTCTCGCGAATCTTAAAAATGTCGCGCATCACGGGTTGATCGATCGAGCGGAGGAGCGCGCGGTCGCCGAGAAGTTTCAGCGGCAGCTGCGAATAAAAACGCCCTCGGTCGCGATGGTGGCGGGCTCCTTGTCGGGAGGGAATCAGCAGAAAGTGGCGCTGGCGCGATGGCTGGCGATCGATCCTCGGGTGTTGATTCTCGATGAGCCGACGCAAGGTGTCGATGTGGGATCGAAAGCGGAGATTCATGCGCTGATGGCCGATCTGGCGAAGCGAGGGTTGGCGATCATCATGATTTCCTCGGAGCTGCCGGAGCTGCTGGGGATGAGTGACCGCATCGCGGTGATGCATGCGGGTGGGATTGCGGGAACGCTCGATCGCAAAGACGCCACGCAGCAGCGAATTTTGTCTTTAGCGCTGGGGCATGCGGCGTGAGGAGGTTCCGGCGGGAACTATCGGTCGCGTTCGCGGTCGCGGCGCTGTTGATCGTATTGGCGATTCTCGCGCCGGGATTTTTCACGCGCGAAAATTTAAGCGACCTGGTGCTGGCGAACATGCCGGTGCTGATTGTCGCGCTCGGCATGACGCTGGTGATCCTGACGGGGCACATCGATATTTCGGTGGGTGCGACGTTCGCGATCTGTAGTGTCGCGGCGGGAGAATTCGCGAAGATGGGGCTGCCGGCGGTGGGCGCGGGGCTGGGCGCATGCGCGGTGGGAGCGACCCTGGGCGCGATGAACGGAGCGCTGGTGGCCTATGCGCGCATTCCTTCGATCGTGGTGACGCTGGCGGCGATGGTGGCGTTTCGCGATGCGCTGCGATGGATCACGCAAGGCGCGTGGGTGCAGGATCTGCCGGTGAATTTCCAATGGCTGGGGACCACCCAGGCGGCGAGCAACGCGACAACGTTCGTCATCGCGGGCGCGCTGGCCGTGGCGATTGCATGGGGATTGCGGAATTTGCCGGCGGGGCGAGCGGTCTATGCGACGGGATCGAATGAGAACGCGGCGCGGCTTGCGGGAATCGATTCGGCGCTGGTGACATTCGCGGTTTTCACCATCACGGGAGCGCTGACGGGCTGCGCGGCGCTGCTGAATTCCGTGCGGTTCAACCAGATTCCCAGCAACGCGGGCATCGGCTTGGAGATGAAAGTGATCACCGCGGTGGTGGTGGGCGGGACCGCGATCACGGGAGGGCGGGGAAGTATTCAAGGAACCGTGCTGGGAGTGGTCCTGCTGGGAATTGTGAGCCCCGCGCTGACCTTCCTCGGCTTCAACGCGTATTGGGAGCGCGCGATTCAGGGGCTGATCATTTTGTGCGCGGTTGGATTCGATGCGGTGCGGTCGCGATGGCGAGGCGATTTTGCAGAACGAATCGCATAATAGCTGGCGCGAGCGCTGGTTTCCGAATGACGAGTGGATCGTGCTGCTCGCTCTGGTTGCCGAGGTCGGAATCTTTTCCGTCATCGCGCAAAACTTTCTAAGCGCGGCCAATTTTGTCGAGGTCCTGCGGCTGAGCGTCGAGCTGGGATTGCTGGCGCTGGCATTGACGCCGGTGATCATCACGGGGGGCATCGATCTTTCGGTCGGCTCGATGATGGGGCTGTGCGCGGTGGTGTTCGGAGCCCTGGTGATCGATTGGCACTGGCCGATCGCGGCGGCGGCGATGGTCACGGTGCTGATCGGATGCGTGGGCGGCGCGCTGAATGGAGCGCTAATCGCCGAGTTCAAAATCCCCCCTTTGATCGTGACGCTGGGATCGTTTTCGGCATTTCGTGGGATCGCGGAGGGAATCACGCATGGCGCGGTCAACTATTCGGGGTTCCCGAAATCGTTTCTATTTCTGGGGCAAGGATATGGGTTGGGCGTGCCGGCGCAGCTGCCGATTTTCCTGATCGCGCTGGCGGGTTACGCGGTGCTGCTCCACCGGTCGGTGATTGGAAGAGGATGGTACGCGATCGGATTCGCGGGCGAAGGCGCGCGGTACGCGGGGATCGCCGTCGCGCGCAGGATCGGGCTGGTCTATTTTCTATCGGGCGTGGCGGCCAGCGTCGCGGCGATCGTTTATGTCGCGCATCTGGGCCAGGCGAAGTCGGATGCGGGCACGGGCTATGAGCTGGACGCGATCACGGCGGTGGTGCTGGGTGGCGCGTCGGTCGCGGGAGGGCGGGGTACCATCCTGGGGACCGTGCTCGGATTGTTTTCGATTTCGATTTTGCAGAACGGCCTGCATCTGGCGGCACTGCCTTCGGAGCTGACGGGAATTTTGACCGGCGCTGTTCTGGTGCTGACGATCGCGATGGACCGCGTGCGGGCGCGCCGACAAACGGTGATACAACAAGAGGAAAGTGAAATGAAAAACAGCCAGGTTGCTATTCTTTGCGGAGCTATTCTTGCGGGCGCGCTGATCACCGCGGGAGCGAACGTGTGGCTGGTGCGGTCCCTGAAGACGGCGCCGCCGACGCATACTCCGGTGATCGCGGTGATGCCGAAGGCGAAGGGAGATCCTTATTTCGTGAGCTGCCGTATCGGCGCGGAAGAAGCGGCGCGGGAGCTGGGGGTCGAGCTGATCTGGGACGGGCCGACGGGCCTCGACGCGGCCAAGCAAAATGAAATCGTCGAGAGCTGGATCACGCGCGGCGTGGACGCGATCGCCGTGGCAGTGGAGAATCAAGCGGGCATTTCGACCGTGCTGCGCAAAGCGCGCGGCCGCGGGATTCACGTGCTGACGTGGGACGCCGACGCCGAGCCCGATGCGCGCGAATATTTTCTGAATCAGGCCACGCCGGAGGGAATCGGCAACGCGCTGACCGACGAGGCGGCGCGGCTGCTGGGCGGCCACGGCGACTTCGCGATCATCACCGGGGCGCTGAGCGCGGCGAATCAAAACCAGTGGATCGCGTTTATCAAGAAGAGGGTCGAGGAAAAATATCCGGGGCTGAAGCTCGCGACGATTCGACCCAGCGACGACGATCGCGATAAGGCCTTTTCTGAAACGCAGACGATTGTGAAAGTGTATCCGGCCGTGAAGCTGATCATGGCCATTTCCGCGCCGGCGGTTCCGGGCGCGGGCGAGGCGATCCGGCAATCGGGACGCAACGATGTCGACGTGATCGGGCTGTCGCTGCCGGGGATTTCGAAGCCTTATATTCACGACGGCTCGGTGCAGACGATCTTTCTGTGGAATACGAAGAACCTCGGGTATCTGACGGTTTACGCGGGCACAATGCTGAGCCGGAATCAAATTCCGGAGGGTGCGGCGTCGATTCAGGCGGGACGGCTGGGGACGCTCGTAGTCAAAGGAAGCGAAATCATTTTGGGCGCGCCTTTGTTGATCGACCGGAAGAATATCGACAAGCTGGATTTCTAACGGCCTAGCGGAGCTTCGGGATTTCCGGGACCGAAATGTTTGAGCATCACCAGATTTTCGGTCTTGCTCTTGTTTTCGATAATGACGCCCTTGGCCGCTGCATCCGCGGTGACGAACAGCTCGTCCTGCGTCATCTGCCCGTAGCGGATGAGGCTCGGCGTCTCGACTTCGTGCTTGCCGATGGTGCCGTATCCTTGCGTGAGGATCAAGCCGTATGCGGCGGCGTCGCGGATCGTGGAGGAGCGGCCCGGCAGCACCGTCAGCTCCTTCGCGGAGTAATGCGGCGTCGAGTAGACCACCCAGTTCTCGACATATTCCCCCTGTACCGCGTGCACCGCCTTCGGGTGAAACAGGCGATGCTCGGCGAACTCGGGATCCGTGTTGGCGGGCCAATCCATCATTTCGATCAGGTAGTCGAGGTCGTGATGATGCTCAGGGGGAACGTCCTTGACCAGCAAATCCCACGGTACGCCGCGCCCTTCGACCAGCGATTGATACATCGCGAACACGTCGGAATTGACCTGCGGTTCGTAGGTGACAAGAGAGCCGGGGGCGTGCAGAATACCGGCGTCGATCTGCCATCCGGTGCCGGGTTTCAGCTTGTACGCGCGGGAAAGATACAGAATTTCGTTGTCGCCTTCATTCCACTTCTTGAGACAGCGCCGGATGTCGTCTCTGGTGGTTCCCGGATTCAGTCCCATGAAAGTGTAGGGGAAATTATTGTCCTTGAAGTTGTATTGCGGCGGGAAATAATACGCCTCCGGTTTGCCTTTTTGGCCGACCCGCGCGGCGAATTCGTCGTTCTGATGCAGATGATGCGGGATGGGTCCGAGGTTGTCGAAGAACTTGCAGAGCAGATTCCAGCCGCCGTATTTCCGCATCACCGCGTCGCCCAGGAACAGATCGCCGGCCGTCTCGATCGCCTCTTTGAGCAGCTCTTTGCGGCCGCGAAACTCGATATAGCTGAGTCCTTCGTCGTCGGCCGTCAGCGGCCCGTTGGCGGCCTTGGTGGTCGACGAGAACCATCGCTCGTCGATGCCGCCGCGATGCGCGCCCAGCGCATAAAGGTCGCGAGGATCCAGCTTGAGGCGTCCGCCGGGCATCAGAAACGCGCGCGGCACCCAGCACGGCGCGAGCCGCACAATGCCGTCGCCCGCCAGCAAGGCATCGGTGAGGAAAGGTTTAATGGACATGATAACGCTCAGTAAAGCGTGAACGTGTACAGCGAATCGCCCGCCGCGACCAGGATGTACTGGTGCCCGTCGAGCATGTAGGTTTCGGGCGCATTCGAAACACCGCCCAGGCGGGCGTGCCAGAGAATTTTGCCGTTTGCGGGATCGTACGCGACCAGATTTCCGCTCAGGTCACCGGCGAACAGCAGCTTCCCCGCCGTGGTCAGGATGCCGTTTCCGATATTGCCTCCGGTGCCCGGATAACGGTGCCGCCACGCGATCTTGCCCGTCTTATAATCGATCGCGGTGAGATACGCGCCCATGGACCCGACGCCCAACTCATCCTTGCCGCCCAACCCCATCGCGCCGCGCGGGTCGGTTTCGGTCAGATAATACATCGCGTAGGAATCGTTCGTCGGAACGTAAAACAACCCGGTATCGGGCGAGTACGCCGGCGGAGGCCAATTCGTCGCGCCGCCATTATCCGGCGACACCAGCGACCCTGGCACGATGGAATCCTTTTCGGGATCGCGCACCGGCTGCCCATCCTTATTCAGACCCTTCGCCCAATTGGCGGTGTCCGAATATTTGCTGGTCACCAGGTGCTCCCCCGTCACCCGGTCGAGCGTGAAATAGTACCCGTTGCGGCTCGCGTGAAGCACCATTTTACGCGGCTTGCCGTTGAATTCTCCGTCGACCAGAATGGGCGTCTCGGTCGAATCCCAATCGTGCGTATCGTGCGGCGACGTTTGATAGTGCCACGCGATTTTTCCCGTGTCGACGTTGATCGCCACAAGCGAACAGGTGTACAGATTGTCGCCCTTGCGTCCCGGAGAATCCATATAGGCCGGCGACGGATTGCCCGTCCCGACGATATAAAGATGCGTCTCCGGATCGTAGGACCCGGGAATCCAAATGTTGCCGCCGCCGTGTTTCGCGGTGTCGGCGTCGCCCCAGGTGGCCATCGCGGGATCGTCTTTTTTAACCGGCACCGAATAAAACTTCCACTGCACGTCGCCCGTCTCCGGGTCGAACGATTGCAAAAACCCGGGCTCATCCAGATCGTCGCCGGTGCCCACCAGGATGTGATTGCCCACCACGATCGGCGCCATGGTCGAAAAATATTGCAGCTTGAAATCGGCGATCTCTTTGTGCCACCGCTCTTTTCCCGTCCGCGCGTCGAGGCACACCAGGTAATCGTCGGGCGTCTCCAGGTACAGCCAGTTTCCCCACATCCCCAGCCCGCGATTGCCGATGTGCGTGCCGCCGCGGGTGCGCCAGAAATAGTGCCACAACACATGCCCGTCGCGAGCATCCATGGCCCACGCATTATCTGGCGTCGACAAATACAGGATGCCGTTAACCTCCAGCACCGACGCGCGGATGCTGGTCCCGCCCCCGCCGCCGGCGCTCGAATCCGTGGTCGCGACGCCTCCGGTAATGGTCGGCGGGCCGCCGCCGCGTCCGAAGCCCCCGCCTGGTCCGTTCGCTACCCTGCTCACCCACGCGAGCGTCAGGTTCTTCACATTCGACTGGTTGATCTGCGTCAGCGAACTGTAGCGGCGTCCCGTATAGTCGCCCGAATAAGTCGGCCAGGAATCGCCCAGAGGCTTCAGCAAAAGCGCCGGATCGAGCGGCCCCTGCGCCATCGCGAGCGCCGCCGTCACGCAAAAGGATGCAAAAATCTTCTTCATTTCACGGTCACCAGGTACGCCGTCAGGTCATGAATATCTTTGTCGCGATAGACGCCGAGCAGATCTTTGTGCGGCTGAAGCGGATCGTGAATCTCGACCTTAGGATTGTCGCCGTCGCGCCGAAACGAATGCTGCGTGCCGTCGGAATCGGCCAGCGTGACGATGAAGTCGTCGATGCGCACCAGCCGTCCCTCGACTTTCTGGCTCGGCGAGACGGTCACTGTAACCGTGTTCCCGCCTCCGAAACGGACGCCGGGCATGAGAAATCTCTGTTGCAGCGCGCGTGGCTCGGTGAACTTGCCGCCAATCCCTTTCAGGTCGCCCGTCAC
>JBEKOZ010000252.1:0-7056 GCA_049521275.1 Bryobacteraceae bacterium
CCAAAGCTTCACCCGCGCCAGCGGATGCCTAGGTCCAGGGATTTGCGGCAGTAGTCGAGGCTGCGCTCCATGTGATCCAGCTGCTGGATTTTCAGGGCTTCCATGAAGCGCTCGCGCTGGCCGTTGACGTCTTCCATGATGTGGGGTTGATCGTAGGGCTTGCCGCGCTTGGCCAGCGCCAGGAATCTGGCCAGGTCGCGGGAACGGGCGCGGGGGAAATACCTGGTCCAGAAATCGTTGGCATAGACGGGAAGCACGACGGGCGGCCGGGCGGTGATCGGTTTGCAGTAAATATAGACGGACGGTGACAGAATTTCCGCTGCCCGGGCGACGATGGCTTTGAAATCGTTGGTGCCATCACCCAAAGGGACCCACTGCACGGCGATGCCGCCGGGTTCTTCGTAGACCACTGAATCGCGCAGGTGAAACGTGACGGCGTAGGGGCCGAGTTCTTCAAGCGTGGTCATGGGATCTTCGGCGACGAAGACGGGGTTGCCGGTGTCGAGATAGGAGCCGACGAATTCCTTGCCGGCGGTCTCAATGAGCGTGCGTGTTTCCCAGGCTTGCAGCTCCTTGTGATTCTCGATGGCGATTTTCACGCCCGCGTCCATGGCCTGAGAGCGGACCTCCCGCAGGACGCCGGCGGCGGATTCGATGATGCGGTCGAGAGAGCCGTCGGGGAGCGCATAGCGGTCGGTGGCGACGAGGGTGCGCACGATGGGCGAGCCCATGGCCTTGGCGCGGTCGATGTTCATGCGCAGCTCGGCGATGGTTTTGGCGCGGTCTTCAGGAGTTTTAGGATTCACGGCGCCGGTGAGCGCGCTGCCTCCGGTTTCGAGATGCATGCCGGTGTCTTTCGACCAGGCGCGGACTTCGGCCCAGTGCCTGGGGTCGCGCACGCCGGGGTCGAGGGAGTCCTGAAGGAACATGGCATCGAGGTTCTGCCGGGTGCAGTAATCGAGTAACTGGCGGTCATTCCAGCGCTGGAAGCGGAGGCAATAGCTGTTGATGCCTAGCTGCCATTTACGGGGTTGGGCTTTGATCGGGAGGGCCAGCGCGAGCGAAGCGCTGAGGAGATCGCGACGGGTCATGTGATGAGTATACCCGCCGGAGAAAAGCAAGGTTGGCCGCTGATGAACGCAGATTGAAAGCGAAGGCCTTGCTAGTGCTGCTCGCTTGGCTTGGGATTTTCGGGAGGCTTGCTCGAAGGCCGCGTCATACGAGCCCACAGGCTGGTTGACATTTTGACTGTCTGATCCCACAGCCCGATGGTCTGGAGCACGAAGACGCAACTCCCAATTACCACCACTACGTTTAGAAGTGTCTTGATACTTTCGGCCATGGGAACGTACGTATTGATCAGCCAGAGAAGCATCCCCACAGCGATCAGGGCCAGAACCAGGTTCCCGAGCGGCTTTACATTCTCCGGCACGCGAGCGTTCGTGTTGAACAACCTGGCAAGCGCGACGACAAGAATCAACGCGATGATGAGGTACAGCAGCGACATTTTTTAGAACCTCAGTCATAATGCGGAGCAATCCGTGTGCCAGCGAGAAAGTCCCTGGAATCAGTAAGTAGCAAGAGATGGTGAAGGCAATCTTTGCCGCTTAGTGCGTCATTGAATACAAGATGAAGTTTATGCCCATGCGAATTCCCAGGGCTGAGTAATGTTCGGGATACTCCGGCCAATCGGCCCACTCCCAGGAATCGCCGGCGTCGATGTTGAACCAGATGGCCACCATGAGGCGGCCTCTCTCGTCGGAGATACCGCGCCAGTGGGGGTCGACGCCGTCGTTGCGATAGGGACGGCCGCTGCGCAGCGACCACTCGCCGGGGATGGGGGTTTTTTCGAGATCGAAGACGGTGTGGAAGGCGGAGTCGGCGTCTTCAATTTCGACGATGGGGCGGTCGGGAAAAACGAGGTGCATGTTGCGCTCGAAATTGCTCCATTCGAGGGTGCCCCAGAAATCGTCGCACACCAGAAAACCGCCGCGCAGAAGGTAATCCCGGAGCCTGGCGGCCTGGGCATCGGTGAGATCGAAGCTGCCCGCCTGGACGGCGTAGAGCCAGGGGTAGTTGTCGACGTCGTCGCCATCGTCGAGGTTGACGGGCTGCTCGACCGAGCGGACATCGAGGCGCGTGAGGCGGCGCATGGCGACGGTGAAGTGGCGGTCGGCGCGGGGATAATCGTTGGTCCAGGAGGCCCATCCGTTTTGCCAGGGTCCGCGGGTTCGGAAGAGGCCGATCGACGGGTGGGGAGGGTACATGAGGCGGGCGAAGATCCATTCCGCCTTCACTTGCCAGTCGGGTGGGAGATCGAAGGTGGCGTATTCCTGGCCGGGATATTGCCGGAAGGGCTGTTGGAAAGCGTACAATGTTCCGAGAACGGCGAAGGCCAACATGAGTCGCCCGTTCCGGGAAAGCATAGCTAGGATCATTATGACTAAGAAACTGGCGATCGCGGTTACCGCGTGCGTACTCGCGGCATTGGCGCAACAACATACCGGGAGCGATTTGGGATTTAAAGACACTCCGATGCTTCCCGGCGATAAATGGCATGTTCACGATCCGGATCGTCCGCATCCGCATGTGGTGACGCCGGGGGCGGCGCCGGGAGCGGCTCCGTCGGACGCGGAGATCTTATTCGGCGGCAAGGATCTGTCGAAGTGGATGCAGAAGGGCAAGGACGGGAAGTTGTTCGATCCGAAGTGGCCGGTGCGCGATGGATATTTCGAGGTCGACGCGAAGCACGGCGATCTGGTGACGAAGGATTTGTTCGGAGATTGCCAGTTGCATGTCGAATGGGCGACGCCGAAGGAAGTGAAGTTTTCGAGCCAGTCCCGCGGAAATAGCGGCGTGATCCTGATGAGCCGGTATGAGATTCAAGTGCTGGATTCGTACAATAATCCGACGTACGCGGACGGGCAGGCGGGGGCGATTTACGGTCAGTGGCCGCCGCTGGTGAATGCGACGCGGCCTCCGGGGGAGTGGCAGGCGTACGACATCATTTTTGAGGCGCCCCGGTTTGAGGGCGCCAAAATGTTGCGCCCGGCGTATTTCACGGTGATCCTGAACGGGGTGCTGCTGCACAATCATCAGCCGAGCCTGGGTCCGATGGTTTACCGGCAACTGGCGCATTACACGCCGCATCCGGCGGAGATGCCGCTGCTGTTGCAGGATCACAATACGCCGGTGCGTTACCGGAATATCTGGATCCGGAAGATCGGGGCGTACGATCAGCCGGAGAAATAAGGCGCTTGCGCGGGGGCTGAATCGGGAGTAATCTGCAATCAGAGAGGTATCTGAAAGTGAGACTCCTTCGATCTGCTCTGATTGTTTCTTCCCTTTTTTCCCTTTCCCTGATGGCCGGTCCGCACGGCGGCGGCGGTGGTTCACGCGGAGGTGGTGGCGGAGGTTTTAGAGGAGGCGGGGGATACGGCGGTGGTTACCGCGGCGGATATGGCGGATATTATGGCGGGTTTCGTGGCGGATATTATGGCGGCTACGGCTATGGATATGGATATGGCTTTGGATTCGGACTAGGGTTGGGTTGGGGCTATCCGTATTATTACGGAGCGGGTTATTACAATCCCTACTATTACGATCCTTATTATTACGGGGCGCCTGCTTATCCGGCGTATGCGCCTGCGGTGACCTACGCGGCGCCTGCGGTGACTTACGGGGCGCCTGCGGTCACATATGCGGCGCCTGCGGCACCGGCGACCACCTATTACCGGGCGGCGGATTTCTACCTGATCGCGTTCAACGATCACAGCATCCGGGCGGCGCAATCGTTCCAGGTGCGGGGCGATCAGCTCGAATGGACGCCCAAAGAGGGCGGTGCGGCGCTGACGGCGCCGCTGGCCAGCGTCGATAAGCGGTTCAGCGAGCAGATTAACCGGGACCGGCGGGTGAGGTTCGTACTGCCGTAACGTTACTGAGGCGGATAAGGGTCCAGCCGATCCTGCACAGAAACTCTGTCGAAGGTTAGCAGGTTTGCCTGGCGATCGGGGTAATATTTCAGCAGCGCGCGGTTTTCCTCGGTTCCGCGATCCCGCGCGAAGACTACGCGCTGGCCGTCGATATCCGCCCCGTTGTAAACCCATTCGATTCCGCTGTTCCATTCGGGTGCGGGATAGCGAACAATCACGAGTTGAGGGCGGTCGAGCGTGGAGAGACGCGCGATCATCGCAGCACGACGGTTGGTCCAGTCGTGCAAAGGTGGACTCATGGATTTATGCAGGGCGACACTGGCAGGTGAGGCGATCAGAGCCAGGATAACCAATGCGGCTCCCACCGGCAGCTTGCGGAACCGAAGATTCCACACGTGCTGCGCCCAGACCGCGATCATTAAGGCCAATGCGGCCCAATCAGGCGCGCCGTAATGTTGGAAGTGATAGACCTCGGCGCATAGCAGCAGCAGAAAGACTCCCGTTACAATGGCCATCTTCCTGTAGCGCGGATCGCGCCAGGCGACGGGAACCACAAGGGTAAACAATAGTGTCGCGCCCAGCGTTGTAACCAGCCTCCAAATAGTTGTGGCGAATCCGAGCAAGACGCCCCGGGGCCAGCGGCGGTCCTTTCGATAATCGTCTGCGTAGACGCCATTTATTCCGAAGGTGCTTGCTATTCGTGGATTTGCGTACGTGGGTTCAGGACGAAGCGGAAGAAACCAGAATATGGGTTGGACGTTGTATTGTTTCTCGTACATTGCATACGGGAGCTGGAGCGGGCTCCCGGTGACGGCCTGATTGTAATAACAGGTCCACGCGCCGCCTGTTGCAATTATCAAAAGCACCGCCAGCCAGGCGCCGGCGCTTCGTTTGCTCCAGAGTTCCTTGGCGAAAACAAGGAGCGCTGTCAAAGTAAAGACCCCGCCTTCGAGTGGCCGCGTCCAGAAGAGCAGCAGCGCGCCCAGGGCGAAGGCAACTCCGGCTAACGGCGTGGGTCTGGTGCGATACATTCCGATGCCGAGTAAAACCAGCGCGCCTCCGCTGGCCGCCACCGAACCGCCCCAGTAGGAATTCGTCCAATACATTCCGGGCTGAAGGCAACACGCGACCATCGCCGATACCGCCAATGCCCACGGATAGGGGACCCACGCGTACAGCATCAAGCAGAAGGTGAACAACATCAGGTCATTCCCCAGGATCACTCCATAGAAGGGCGAGCCGAAAAGCCGCTGTCCCAGGGCTAGAAAAAGAGCTTGACCGGGCGGATATTTCGGGGCATAGGTCGGCCGCACCAGGACGTTCGGCGCTTCGAAGAAATTCGCAAGCGGGTGCGGTGGATTCGTCAGACGCCCGTGGGCAAAAGTATCTGCCCCGAGAAGGTAGCAGAACTCGTCATGGTATTCGGGTTGCCGAATGCCATCGCGTTTTAAAAAAGCGAGGCGGCAAAGAGTCCACAGCAGGACGAGAAGCAGTGCGGCGGGTAGCGGCTTGCTCAACCATGCCATTACATTTTGCCCCCGATGTTCACTAACGGCGCCAGCCAACGTCAGATTTTACCATAGGAACTGGAAAGCACTCGAGGCACTTGGGCGAGATCGTGGATGACTTCGATGTCGCGCCAGTGACCGTTGAGCATTTGGCGGACCGCGCCGAGAGAGGTGTCGCCGAGTTCGAGGATCAGGCGGCCGCCGGGTTTCAACAGGCGGGCGGCGTCCGGGATGAGGCGACGGTAAACGTCGAGTCCGCCGGCGCCGGCGAAGAGCGCGAGCGCGGGTTCATGGTCGCGGACTTCACGCTGGAGCGCGGCTCGGCTGGTCTCGGGAACGTAGGGAGGGTTCGAGACGACCAGATCGAAACTGTTACCGCGGAGGGCGGAGCCTAGATCACATTCAAGGAAGTCGACCGTGGCTTCCAGGCGGAGTGCGTTCTCGCGCGCTACGCGTAGCGCGGCTCGCGAGATGTCCGTGGCGACGATATGGGCTTTGGTTTCGAGAGCGAGTGTCGCGGCGATGGCTCCGGAGCCGGTGCCGATGTCGAGAATGGCCGCGGCGGTGTGTTGGAGCGCGGTTTCCTGGAGCGCGACTTCAATGAGGTGCTCGGTTTCGGGGCGCGGGATGAGGACGTCGGGAGTGACGCGAAAATCGCGGCCGAAGAATTCCTGCGTGCCGGTGATGTACTGCGTCGGAACACCGGAGAGCCGCTGGTGCAGATAGCGGCCATAGTGGATCCACCAGAGTTCCTTTAGTTCTTCGTCGGAGTGGGCGAAAAGCCAGGACCGCTGGCATCCGATGGCGTGAGAGAGCAGAACTTCGGCGGTGAGGCGCGGCGCTAAAATTCCAGCGTCTTCGAGGAGTTTATGGCCTTGGAGGAGGGCTGTGTGGAGGGTCATGCTCGGAAACCGCTCCCTGTGGTCGCGGCTCGTTAGGCTGCGACCATGTCGTTGCCTGCGCCTTTGAGCTTTTCCGCCTGGAAGTGGCTGGTCAGGGCGTCGACGATCTGCTCGAGTTTCCCTTCCATGACCAGGTTGAGCTGGTGGAGCGTCAGGCCGATGCGATGATCGGTAAGGCGGTTCTGCGGGAAGTTGTAGGTGCGGATTTTTTCCGAGCGGTCGCCGGAGCCAACCATGGTCTTGCGCTCCGCGCCGATTTTTTCCTGCTGCTTCTGCACTTCCAGTTCATAGAGGCGCGAGCGCATGACGCGCATAGCCTTGGCGCGATTCTTGATCTGCGATTTTTCGTCCTGGCAGGAAACGATGGCGCCTGAGGGCAAGTGCGTGATGCGCACGGCCGAATAGGTGGTGTTGACGCTCTGGCCGCCGGGGCCGGAGGAGCAGAAGGTATCGATGCGCAGGTCCTTGGGGTCGATATTGATCTCGACCTCGTCCGCTTCCGGCAGCACGACGACGCGGATCGCGGAGGTGTGGACGCGGCCCTGCTGCTCCGTGGCCGGGACGCGCTGCACGCGATGGACGCCGGCTTCGTACTTCATCTGGCTGTAAACTTTGTGGCCGCTGATGAGCGCGGTGACTTCTTTGAGGCCGCCAACCGAAGACTCGCTCGAGGAGGTGACTTCGACGTTCCACCCGCGCGTTTCTGCGAATCGG